>JAZNEO010000032.1:0-8492 GCA_045588685.1 Candidatus Avelusimicrobium sp.
CAAGCCCGATTGCTAAAAGATATGATGATTGGTTTTAAAAACAGCGGGATGAATTTAAACGATGCCGATTTGGAAACATTTAAAAAATTAAATAAGGAAAAAGCCCAGTACATTATCCAGTTTGAAAAGAATATACAGGAATATAAAGATTATTTGGATGTGACCGAAGAAGAGTTGCAAGGTTTGGGCGAAGATTATAAAGCTAAACTGCAAAAGACCGAAGAAGGCAAATACCGCGTGACGCTAGATTACCCCGACTATGTACCTTTTATGCTCAATTCCGATAGCGATAGCGCACGCCAAGAGTTGGAATATAAATACAATCGCCGCGGGGGAGAAGAAAACGTACAGTTATTAGAAAAAACACTCACATTGCGCCGAGAGATTGCGCAACTTTTGGGCTATAAAAATCACGCACAACTGAAATTGGAAAACCGTATGGCCAAAAATCCGCAGCGCGTATTTGACTTCTTACAAGATTTGGAAAAGCGTCTCAAACCCATGTCTAAAAAAGAAGATAAAAATTTAATCGCTTATAAAAATGAAAAGAAAGGGACCAAAAGCCGCACTCTCTATCCTTATGAAAGCGGTTATTGGGGTAATAAATATAAAAAGGAAAACTTGGACGTAGATCCGGAAAAAATTAAAGAATATTTTCCCTCGGATGTAGTAATTAACGGCATGCTGGATTTGTTTGGTAATTTGTTTGGCATTTCTTTTGAGCCGGTTACCATTCCGGTATGGCACCCCGATGTAAAAGCATTTAAGATTGTTAATAAATCCGATGGTGCTTTGGTGGCTTATTTCTATATGGACTTATATCCGCGCGAGGGAAAATATAAACATGCGGCCTGTTTTGATTTGGTAGAAGGACAACAAAAAGAAGACGGTTCCTGGCAGGTGCCATTTGTGGCGATTGTGGCCAACGTAAATAAGCCTTCTGCCGATACTCCTTCCTTACTTAAACACGGGGAAGTGACCACCTTATTCCACGAATTTGGACACGTGTTGCATAATGCATTGACCAAAGCGCGTTACAGCGCTCAAGCCGGCACCAGCGTTAGTTGGGACTTTGTAGAAGCGCCCAGCCAAATGTTAGAGCGGTGGGCATGGAATCCGCAAGTGCTTAAAAAAATCAGCAAGCACTACAAAACCGGGGAACCGTTACCGGATGAAACAATTGAAAAAATGATTGCTGCTAAAAATTTCGGAGCGGGCGGCGCTTATCTGCGGCAAAACTTTTTTGCGCAGTATGATATGACTTTACATACGGCACCGAAAACCTTGGATACTACTCGAACTTATATCAAAATGACTAAGAAAATCCGCGGCTTGCCTTTAACAAAAAACACCTATCCGCAGGCATCATTTGGACATATTATGGGCGGATATGACGCCGGATATTATGGGTATTTGTGGTCGGAAGTAATTGCGGAAGATTTTTTCAGCCAATTCCAAAAGCAAGGTATTTTTAATCCAGAAATCGGCTTAAAATACCGACGAGAAATCTTGGAAAAGGGCGGCACTGAGGATGAGACGGATTTGGTGCAGAATTTTCTGGGTCGCCAAGCAGAGATAGGACCGTTCTTAAAAGCAATCGGTTTGGAGGAAAACAAATGAATATCATTATCGGAATAGATGTGGGCGGTTCTACTACCAAAATCGTGGGTTATTATGAAGACGGTAAACTGGTGGGGCGTTTGCAAGTGGAAGCGGCCGACCCGCAAACTTCGGCTTATGGCGCTTTGGGAAAATTTATTGCAACACATAAACTGGAGTTGCCGCAGATTAAGCATATTGTACTGACCGGCGTAGGATCTTCTTTATTTAAACAAGATATTTATGGGATTCCTGCCAGCCACGTGGATGAATTTCAAGCTATTGGTTTAGGCGGACTAGCTCTTTCTAAAAAGAAAGAAGGATTGGTCATCAGCATGGGAACGGGAACGGCCTTTGTGCGTGCCGATAAAAAAGGAATCCGTCACATTGGCGGTTCCGGCGTAGGCGGCGGCACAGTGCTGGGTTTAGGCGGAAGATTGTGTAATGCCCGCTCGTTTGACACGGTGGTGGAACTGGCCGGCAAAGGAAATTTGAAGAAAGTGGATTTAAATGTGGCCGATATCAGCGCTTGCGATATTTCCACGTTGGCGGCGGATGTAACCGCTTCCAATTTCGGCAAAATGGCTGACGGGGTGAGTGCGGAAGATTTGGCGTGCGGCGTACTCAATATGGTTTTTCAGACCATTGGTATGCTGGCTGTATTTGCCTGCCGTAATGACCATATTCAAGATGTGATAGTGACGGGCACATTAAGCACCGTGCCGGCAGCGAAAGCATTATTTAAACAGGTAGAACGTTTGTACCGGATTAAATTTATTATTCCGCCCCATTCTATCTATGCAACCGCCACCGGAGCGGCCTTATCTTATATTTACAAACACGGAAAGAAAAAATAATGACAACTCAAACGGCCTATAAAAAATCCAGCTTTGGTCCAGCGTTTTTATTCTTAGGTAAGAAACGCAGAGAAGCTTTGGCCGTATATTATGCTTTTTGCCGTTTGATGGATGATATTGCCGACGAGCCGGAAATAAAAGATAAAACCGCTCAACTTAGTTTTTGGAAGCAAGAAATCCAGCGCATATTTACCGGCACACCGGAAACGCAATTGGGAAAAGAATTACAACAAATCAGCCGGGAATTTGATATGCCGGCGGATCGTTTTCTGCTACTCATAGAAGGGATGCAAGCCGATGTGCAAACCAAAATATACGCCACGTTCAACGAATTAGAGTGGTACTTGTGGCGGGTGGCGGGCATTGTCGGGCAAGCAATTTTGGATATTCTAGATGTGAAAGGCCCTCAAGCGGCCGAACTGGCCAGGACATTAGGGTTTGCGGTACAACTGACCAATATCGTGCGGGATGTGCGAGAGGATGCTTGTTTAGGACGAGTATATATCCCATTAGAAATGTTACAGCGGCATGAAATGGATTTTCAGAGCGTGTTACAGGCTGTTCATACACAGCAACTAGCTCCGGTGCTGGCAGAACTGGCCAAGTTGTCATACGCTTACTACGCGCAAGCGGAACAAATTATGCGCACGCTTCCGGCCCGAAAAATGTTGCCATGTCGTGTGATGGGCTTTGTTTATCGCAAAAATCTTGCTAAAATAGAAAAAACAGGTTTTGTGTTCGATAAAGCCATTAAATTATCCAAGTTTGAAAAGATAAGGTGCTGTATATATGCAGTGGGGAAAACTACTCTTGGTTTGTAGTCTGCTAATCGGACAACCGTTGTGGGCACAAACGAAATTGGCCATTTGTTTAGAAGAAGGGAAACGAGAATATCTTTCCCATGACTATACGCATGCCCAATCTACGTTTGAACGGTGTTTGCGTATGGATGCGCATAATGTAGATACGTTGCTAAGCTTGGGGGGCTTATCTTTAACACAAGACCAGTTAAGCACGGCTAAAACTTATTTCACGCAAGCCTTACAAAATATGCAGCGTTCCTCCCCATACTTTTCTTATACCTATTCTATGCTAGGGGATATTTCCCTAAAACAGCAAGATAATAACAGCGCGTTGCGTTATTATAATCAGTCACTCAGTTATAATCGGGCCAATGTAAATTCGTTGGTAGGTAAAGGCGTGATTACGGAAAATTTAGGGAACAAAAAAGAGGCCGCTTCCATTTATCAAACTGCGCTGGCGGTAGAACCCTTAAACCTAATTGCCCGTAAGCGTTTGATTGCTTTGGAGCCTATTTATTTTAACGATGAAGAGATGCTTGAAGCCATGAAACAACGCTATGCTGTGCTACCCGATAAGGAAAAATTGTCCGACGATGACCGGGCCTTGTTTCAAAAAATACATACCGCAGAGCAGCGGGGCGGAATTAATTATTTGAAAGAGAAGTATCCCAATTTGCCGCCGGATTACACAGCTGTTTTATTTAAGGATACCGGTTTTGCGCGGGAAGTATTAACCATCAGCGGATACAATGCCATGCAAAAACAAATTGCACAAGATGCGATTGTTGTTTTTCAAAAAGCAGGTGTGCCCCTAAAAGATGTATTTGATTTGCGTGACTTGCGCGGGAATAAAATTTTCTTGGAAGATAGCACTTTGACCGAAAGCGGTTTGCAGGTATATCAGCAAGCGTTAAACGGAAAGAGAATGTTTTTAATGCCCAATGAACGGGTCCCTGCTACAGCAGCCGACTTAAAAAAAGAAGCGCAACAAGTACAAAATGTGAAGGACAGAGGCTATACGGAAATCTCCGCAACCGAGTTGGGATTAATTAAACAACAAACCAACTGTTCGGAAGAAACCTTGAACAAACGTTTGGGATTGCGCACGTTTGATTTCAAAAACGGAAAACGGTATTTTGTGTACACGAAAGAAACCTCAGATGTTCACCGAGGGGTTTGTTGGTATTATGTAGCATCGTATCGTGCACGCAAAGATAAATCTATTCAGGTACCTGAAAATAACTTAGTGGAAACGTATCGCAATTGGAATTATAAAATTTGCAGTGCGTCAGACGGCGAGTTATTGGAATAATATACATCAATATCGCATAAAAAACCCTAGGCTCTCACCTAGGGTTTTTACTTCTCTCGTTTTTAATTCAATTCTTTGTATAACGGAAATTTTTCGAGGAATTTTTCTACCTCTTTAGCTTCCTGCGCTAAATAAGTATCGTCGGCATAATGGGAAATAGCGCGGTCAATAAAGCCGGCCACCTTAAGCATATCCTCTTCCTTCATGCCACGCGTGGTGATAGCCGGTGTGCCAATGCGTAGACCGCTGGTGACAAACGGTTTTTCCGGATCAAACGGAATGGTATTTTTGTTGGCGGTAATACCTGCTTTGTCTAGTGCCGCTTCCGCTACTTTTCCGGTAATACCTTTCGAGCGCAGATCAAGGCACATCACATGGCTGTCTGTGCCGCCGGCCACCAATCGGTATCCTTTATCTTGTAAGGATTTAGCCAAGGCTTTGGCATTGAGTACCACTTGGTGTTGGTAGGCTTTGAACTGTGGTTTTAAGGCTTCTCCAAAACAAACGGCCTTGGCCGCAATTACATGCATTAGCGGTCCGCCTTGCACGCCGGGGAAAACAGAAGAATTAATAGCTTTGGCTAAACTTTCTTTACATAAAATCAGCCCGCCGCGCGGCCCGCGCAAAGTTTTGTGCGTGGTGGTGGTCACTACATCGGCATATGGGACAGGATTTGGATATTCTCCGGCGGCAATTAAACCTGCATAATGTGCCACATCACACGCTAAATAGGCACCGCAACTATCGGCAATTTCACGTAAGCGTTTCCAATCAAACACGCGCGAATAATTAGATGCTCCGGCAAAAATCAGTTTAGGTTTATGTTCCAGTGCCAGTTTAGCCGCTTCCTCATAATCAATTTCTTCGGTGTCTTGCCGCACATTCATGGCAATGATATGGTAGAGTTTGCCGGAAAAATTCATCGGGTGCCCGTGGGTTAAATGGCCTCCGTGAGAAAGATTTAACCCCAGTACTGTATCGCCGGGTTGCAACAGAGCCATATACACAGCCATATTGGCTTGCGCACCCGAGTGTGGCTGTACGTTAGCATGTTCGGCCCCAAAAATTTTTTTGGCACGCTCAATAGCCAACGTTTCCACTACGTCCACATATTCACATCCGCCGTAGTAGCGTTTGGCCGGATATCCTTCGGCATATTTATTGGTTAATACGGACCCTTGGGCCTGCATCACAGCTAGCGAGGTAAAATTTTCAGAAGCAATTAATTCTAATTTGCGGCGTTGGCGGCCCAACTCTGCCTGCACCGCGGAAAAAACTTCAGCATCATTTTTAGCCAGTTCTGGATACATAAAAACTCCTTTAAGACGGATTTAAAATCTCTTTGCCTTATTTTAGTATATTTTACTAGGAAAATTGGTCAAATTTTCATATAATTTATACAACGAGAAATCGGAAAATAAATGCGCTTGCAAAGCGCTATCCCCAAACAGAGGTGTAACAAAAAATGGCAAAACTGACGAAGAAAGACTTTCTCAAAAAGACCATTCAACACATTGATATGAAAAAATACAATGTGGTGCCGATGGTCGAAGCGTTTGAGAATATGGCCTACGCTTCCCGCGAAGTGGCCCGCGCGAGCAAAATCTATAACATGATGCTTGCTGATAAAAAATGCTCTGTCATTTTATGTATTGCGGGATCTTTAGTATCTGCCGGTATGAAAAAAGTAGTGGTAGATATGATCCAAAATCACATGGTAGATGCAATTGTTTCCAACGGAGCTAACATTGTGGACCAAGACTTTTTTGAAGCCTTGGGTTATAAACATTATATCGGTACTCCCTATAACCAAGATGACAATTTGTTGCGTGATTTGCATATTGACCGCATCTACGACACCTATATTGATGAAGATCAGCTCAAAGAATGTGATGAAACTATTCACAAAATCTGCGAATATTTAGAGCCGCGCCCTTATTCTTCCCGCGAATTTATTTGGGAAATGGGTAAATGGCTGGAAAAGAATAAAAAAGGCAAAGATTCTATCGTCTATAATGCCTACAAATACGGTGTGCCTGTGTTTGTGCCGGCGTTTAGCGATTGTTCTGCCGGATTCGGTTTTGTAGCGCACCAAACCGCTCACCCAAAAGCGCACGTTTCTATCGACAGCGCTAAGGATTTCTTGGAACTGACCAAAATCAAAATCAAAGCCAAAGAAACCGGTTTGATGATGTGGTCCGGCGGCGTGCCGAAAAACTTTGCGCAAGATACGGTAGTAGCGGCTGAAATTTTGGGCGCGGATATCCCGATGCACAAATACGCCGTACAAATTACTGTAGCGGATGTACGCGATGGGGCCTTGTCCGGCTCTACCTTAAAAGAAGCTTCTTCTTGGGGTAAAGTATCTACCGCATTAGAACAAATGGTATATGGGGAATGCACCACCTTAATCCCCTTAATTATCGGATACGGTTACCACAAAGGCGCCTGGAAAAAACGCAAAGCTACTAATTATGTTAAATTCTTGCAGGATGAAGACAAAAAGGTAAAAAAAGCCAAATAAATGCGTTTTTTAACTGCCTTATTAAACTTAGTTTTGCTAATCTGCCCGTGTGCGTTATGCTACGGGCAGCTTAGTTTTTCAAGCGTGAATGGCGAACGCGGTTATGCCGCCATGCGCGGGCAGTTTGTGTGGGATTTGGACAATGGGTTTACGTTGCTCCCTTCCGGCGGATATTATCGCACCACTGACAAGGAAGAAGATGTTACCGGAGCAGCCGGAAAAGTGGCTTTAGATGTGGAGTATGCCCTGTCTGATTATATGATTGCTTCGTTGGGGGGATATTACATCCCGCGGCGTATGGGTTTTGAAGGGCAAGGATATCGTGGCCACTTGAAAACTTTTTTGTGTTATCACTGCGGTTGGCTAAAAAATCCATACTTACAGGCAGGTTTTGAGGAACGGTTGTATGACATTACTGCTTATGCGGACGGCCGCTCTTATCCCGGCCATTTCCGTACGCAGGCTCCGGTAGTAATGGCAGAAATAGGAAGCGAGCTGGGTAAATTTTTCGTTCAAGCACGCTATGACAAAGTGATAAAATATAATCATAGGCCTCCAACCGGCATCGCCTCGAATTGGACTGAAATTCCGTTCATGACGGCTATAGTGCAGGGATTTGTGCGGGATATTGCTTCTGCGCGAATTACCTATCGTGCCAGTTGGATTACTCCTTATGTTGTGTATGCCCGGTATAAGTATATGGAACATAGTGATTATACGGTATCGGTAGCAGGAGGGCTTGCTTTGCATTGGGGGCAAAGCATATTTAGCGGTGGTGTGGAAGTTTTTGAACAAAATAGGGAACAAAATCGAAGAACTTATTTTTCCATGTCTGCCAGTACTACTTTTTAGTGAGTAATATATGAAATCAAATTCAAAAGAATTTACCCCGCAGTTGCGATGTAAGATTGATGAGAAAGCTTTTTCAAAGGCATTGTTTGTGTGCCGGTTTTTTACGGGATTGGCCCTGATGTATATGGCGCTTGGAAGTTTACTATATTGGCGGGAGTTTTTGGTTAATACGGTTTCCTTTGGAGTTCCGCTAGCAGTATGGATATCTTTTGCACTGTCTGTTTCAGAATTAATAATTGGACTTTTTCTACTGCTGGGTTGGCATACGCGCGCTTGTGCGAGTATTGCGTTGCCCTTAGCAGTGGTTTGTGCTATCATATTTTTTGCCGGAGATTATAATGCGGTGTTTGCCGCGTGGTGTTTGTTATTGTGTGCGCCTTTAGGTGTATTAATTTTTTTAGGGTCCGGCGTGTTTAGTTTGGATTTTAAGCGCAGCCAACGGCAGGCGCGTCAATTTATGAGAGGGAAACTATGAGTGAAAATACCCCCTATGTTAGTTTGGCCAATAAATATCGACCTCAAAAATTTGAGGATATGGTAGGCCA
>JAZNEO010000033.1:0-7535 GCA_045588685.1 Candidatus Avelusimicrobium sp.
TTACTCAATTTCTTTCAGGATTTGGCCGCCGAAAGCGCAGAAAAACTGGGGTTTGGCTATTCGACTATTTACCCACAAAAACTTATGTGGGTACTTTTGAAATACCGCATTGAATTTACCGATTATCCGGTCCATGGCAAGCCGCTCACTATCCAGACGCAACCGCGCGGCTATAACCGCCTGTTTGCGTATCGTAATTTTGCCATATATACGGACGGGAAATTATGCGGCCGAGCTTCCAGTGTATGGGCTTTAGTCAACAGCGAAACTCTAGAAATCGCTCACGTGGGCAAAGTACTAGCAAATAATGAAAATATGATTCAGTTTGTACCGACAGAAACAGATTTAAAATTCAGCAAAATACCCGCCATAACACAAACGGATTTCGAAGAAACTTTTAAAGTGCGCTATAACGATATAGACGTGAATATGCATGCCAATAACGGCAATTACATTGTATGGGCTATTGAGCCACTTCCTTACGAGTGGAAACACGATAAAAGGCTTAAAAATATAGACATCATTTTCAAGAAAGAAATCAAATACGGCGAGCAACTGATTAGTAAAGTACAAAAAATCGATGAGCACACCACACTGCACGCATTAGTTCATGCACAGACACAAGAGGATTTGTGTTTGATAAAGTGCGAATGGATGTAACCATCCTTGGCTAAGCCAAGACTTCATGGATTTTCGTGAAATCCATGAGATCCCTTAATAAGATTTGCGAATGGCCCAATTTTTTGGATACAAATTATTGGCACGATCGCCGATATTTTTCATAAACCCGAGCGGCTGATTTTGATACGTAACTACTACAAATCCTTTGGGGGTAGCCGCAGGTAAGGCAAAACTTTCGCGGCGCAAATAACGTTTCGCTTGTTCTAACGTCAATTCTATATGTGGATAGGCATCCGGCGCAGTATGTAAAGAAAGGGCATACGCTATGGACGGAATTTGCTCTTTTCCTTTTTGTTCAAAAGTTGGAATTCCGTCAGACAAAACATGTATCAATCGAAGCCCTTGCGCATACCGCCGCGCAGAGGCAGGCAACAAAGTGTGGGAGGGGGGAATTCCTTTTTTGCGCAACACTGCCATAAACAACCCTTCACTACGTGTTATACCGGGAATAAAACGATAGACGGATGCATTCCAATTCTCCAGTAAGGAGCCAGTAATGTTCCACGAAGGCTCTACCGGAACAGATAAAATTTCCGCGCCCAGTTCTTCGGCAATGAAGCGCACATTTTCTTCGTTTTCGCTCGTGTTAAACGTGCACGTACTGTAAATTAGCAAGCCGTCGGGACGCAGGCAAGGCCAAATGTCTTGTAAAATTTGGCGTTGGCGTTTTTGACAGAAATTAACATTAGAAACACTCCATTCCTCAACAGCGGCACTATCTTTGCGAAATAATCCTTCCCCAGAACAAGGAACATCCGTCAAAATCACATCAAAAGTCCAATCTGTCTTTTGAAAATCAGCGGCATAATTATGAGTTACCAGTACATCCGGATGCCCTTGTTTAAGCATATTTTCCAGTAAAATGTTGGCACGGCGGCGGTCCGGCTCGTTGGAAACCAGCATAGAGCCCGCTGGAAGTGCCGCTCGCATCAAGGTAGATTTACCACCGGGAGCGGCACATAAATCCAGAGCCAGTACCGGAGCAGTAACTAGCCGACGCAAAACATGGTCTAAAAATAAAGATCCTGCTTCTTGCACGTAATACACCCCGGCATGAAAAAGCGGGTCTAAGGTAAAATTGGGCCGCTCACTTAACCAATAAGCTTGCTGACACCACGGCACCGCCGTTGCTTGCGTAAAAAGAGGGGAAGGGGGAATTTTCCACGGGTTTAACCGCACGCTCACAGGATCGGCTTGTTCAAACGCTTGCAAGAAATGTTGCCATCGCTGGGCGCCGAACAATTGCGCAGTATAAGAAACGAACTCCGGCGGTAAGAAATCTGTTTGCATATATTTACTATAGCAAAATTAGAACTTAAAAAGCCCTTTTCACCACGAAATTGACAAATTGGATCTACGTTTTTAAGGCGATTCTAGTAAAAAAACTACATTTTTATATAATATCTTCATGTGGAACTCAATAAAAACCTTACTTTTTTCCTGTTGTAAATACGTGTTTGCCAGCAATATGTTGATGGCATTGTTCTGCATATGTATTGGCTGCTCGCTGAGCGTCTATCTTCAACAGGATTTATTGTGGGATTTTTTGAATTATCACTATTATAATGCCTTCGCTCTCATATTCGGACGATTTGGATGGGATATTGTACCTGCTTCTATAAACGGATTTTTTAATCCGATTATTGAACTACCTTTGTATTTCTACATCCAACATTTTAATCAACATCCTGCCTTTATCTTTGCGCTGCAAGGCATTTGGACCGGCTTACTCCTGTTCGCGTTCTATAAAATAGTGACTCTGTTTATAGACATTAACAGAAAAGGATATATCCTACTTGCTTTGGCGCTAGCTGTGACCGGGCAACAAGTATTTTTTCAAATCGGCACGTCTACCAATGAAATCCAAGTGTCTTTTTTTATGCTATGGGGAATTTATTATCTTCTGCGCATGATTAAATATCCGACGCAGCAAAAAACAAACTTCTTCGCAATAGCCGGGCTTATCATGGGAATTGGTCTGGGATTAAAACAAACTGCCATCGTTCCCTGTCTTAGCGCCGGATTGATGCTAATTTTTTGTTTTAAATATCTCAGACGTCCGATCGGTTTTATCCTTTTCTTTGCTATGGGGGGGCTGGCAGGATATTTACTTATCAATGGCTATTTTATGTACCAGTATGCGCAATGGTACGGTAATCCATTTTTTCCGTTCTTAAACGGAATTTTCCAATCTCCCTATTTTGATCGCTTTAATTACAGTGATACGCGGTATCTTCCCCACGGTTTGGGGCTGTTATTTTTCCCTTATCGCGAATTTGTTGGACATCTAGCATGTAACATCGCTAAATTCTTCTGTTTTATTCTCAAAATACCCCTACGAACCGATTGGACTGACTTACGTATGCCTATATTTCATACCTTACTATGGGCCATTCCATTGGGACTATTTTTCCGAAAAAAAATTCGTTTTTATCTGGCCGAAAAACCGTTAGAAACTTCCCTGTTTGTTTTGGTATGTTCGCTTTACATATTGTGGCTACGGATATTTGCAATTGAGCGGTATTGTATTGTTTTTGAAATGCTGGGCGCTTTATTGTTTGTGTTAGTACTACAGACTCCTTTGCGCAAAGTAAAAAACTATTTGCTCAATCATTTGTTTAATGGAGGATTGATACTACTGCTTATACTCATGTTGTGTTGCCCATTCTTTGGAATTAATCATGGATATAGCGAGCGATATAAATTTGCCAATTATCCCAACCAATATGTTTATGTAGAACCAGTTCATCTACCCGAAAATACCTTGTTAAAACTATATAATTTTCCAACAGCCGGGCTAATTGCGGAATTTGCCAAATATAGCCCGTCATTTCGAGCGGTTGGGCATACGCAAGATAATTGTAAACATCATGCCGGAACTGATTTCGCAGAAAGGGGGCAATTTCGCCTATTACGCGACCAAATAGAACAGGCTCATGAAGGCCCTGTCGTAATCGTATATGTAGATTACAGCATCACTCCTTCTGCGGATATTGATTATCATTTCAAAGAACAGGCTATCTGTCAGTTATTAAACAAAAAACTAACTTCTTTAACCGAAGCCGAACGTAATCTCGTCCTTCAGATACTTTCTACCAATAGTTTATTGAGAAACGATTGTCTGAACTCGAAATGTCCGATTTGGAAAGTGCAGTTAGCTCAACTACAGCGTATTTTGCCACCGGACTACACTTGCCGGAAATTAAATAATAATTTGGATGATAGACTTAAAATTTGTGTACCCAATCATTTAGTTGAAGAAATTTTCAGAGGTGAACCATGAAAAAAATAGCCGTTTTAATCCCGTGTTACAATGAAGAAAAAACTATCGGGCAGGTGATTGATAGCTTTCATCAGTACTGTCCGCAAGCAGACGTTTATGTATATGATAACAACTCCACCGATAAAACCGTAGAAATTGCACAACAGCACGGAGCCATCGTCCATCACGAGCCCAAGCAGGGCAAGGGGAATGTAGTGCGTCGCATGTTTGCAGATGTAGAAGCAGATATCTACGTCATGACCGATGGAGACAGCACCTATGATATTTCCCGCGTACCGGAAATGCTAAAGTTATTAGAAGCGGAACAATTGGATATGGTAGTGGGCACCCGCCAGGAAACCCAAACCGCCTGCTACCGCTCTGGCCACCGCTTCGGCAACCGTTTGTTAAATGCCCTAGTGCAAACTTTTTTTCACGCTTCTGTCAAAGATATGCTGTCTGGACTGCGCGTATTTTCCAAGCGCTTTATCAAAACATTCCCAGCCCAATCCGGTGGGTTTGAAATAGAAACCGAGCTGACAATTTATACTTTGTCTGAAAAACTGCCCATGAAAGAGATTGACACGAAGTATTTTGCCCGGCCGGAAGGCTCTAAGAGTAAATTATCCACTTATCGCGACGGCATGCGCATTTTACATACGATTATTTGGCTTGTAAAAGATGAACGACCCATGCTGTTTTTCAGTATCATAGCGGCTATTTTGTTTTCATTGTCCATTGTACTAGCTATTCCGCTTATGGTAGAATTTTTGCGTTCGGGGTTAGTACCTCGCTTTCCAACCGCCATTTTAGTGACCGGAATTATGATTTGCGCAGTCCTTTCACTGCTCGTTGGATGTATATTAGATAGTGTAGCGAATTTTCGGAAAGAAAACCGCCGTCAGAAGTATTTAGCTATGAGGTAATTGGTACATCTGAATCTCAAATTCACTTTCATTTCCGTTTGTACTGCAGGCTCTTGGAACAGCTTTTGTAGTGCTCTTATAAGCAGTTCTGCTATAATATAAATATGACCACCAATAACACGGGAACTTACAAATTCGATCCGAAAACCGGCAAAGTGGTGCGTGTGTCAGACAAAGTGCCTTCATGCACGAAAAAGACGTCCGGACACACTTGCTGTGGCGGGTGTTGTTGCCATGGGCATTAAACTTTCCGAAGAACCTAAAGTCCGCACATCCGAACGCTTACGGGCAGGATTTGTATTGGTGTTGGGGGGACTGTTGATTGCCCTCAAACGGGCCGTATTACCTCATTTCTTACTGGCGACCGTACTATTACTAGTAACGGGGTACGCTGTTTATCATCATGTATCTGCCTGGCCGGCACCTTTAAATTGGCTCATCTTATTCCTGAGCGGAATTTTAGGCGGCGTGCTAGCTATGGGCTATGCGTTCGCAGGAGCTTTCTTATATGCGCTAAAGCAAGCCGCCACTTATGCGGAAGATTTTTTTTATGAGTTATTTGAAGCTTTAAAAGATAAAATCCGTGCCCAAATTGACAGCTTAGAAGAAGGGATGGCTAAACAACAGGCCAAATTGATTTTAGATAATAGCGTGCGCGAAGTATTTGCACCGCTTAAACAATTGCGCATAGGTTCAGTACCCGGAGTATTATTAGCGGTATTAGTCGGAATATTAACATTTGTCAGTCGGTCTGTGTTTATCGCACGGGTGGCGCGAACAGCAGGTACTACCGTAAAATTTTCACGCATTTTTGCCAGCCGGGCCACGTTGATAGGTGCTTTATTTTTGAATATGCGTTGGCTGGCGACTTTGGCTTTATGGATGATGTATGCACTTGGCGTTCTAATCTTGCTGTGGAGTGTGTACCTAGTTTGGTAGAATATATCTATGAAGTATATAATAACTGCTTTAATAATTGTGTTCTGCCTGTTTCCGACATACGCACAAAATACCAGCGAGTTACTGCGTCAAGCCAGTAAGGAAACAGACCACGCTAAACGCATCACTCTTTTAACTAAAGCCATTCAGCAGTCTCCCAATTCGGCTACTGCGTGGCATCACCGGGCAGATGCTTACAAAGAGGAGGGGAAAATCAAACTGGCCTTGCAAGATTATACGCACGCCATTTCTTTGACCCCGCAAGATCCGTTTCGTTACTATGCCCGAGCACTGGCCTATTTGGACAATAAACAATATACGTTGGCAGCCGCCGATTTAACCAAAGCGATTTCTCTTAAAAAAAATTATCCATCCTTTTATCTGCACCGTGCGGATGCGCAATTAGCTTTGGAAAAATATACGCAAGCAATTTCCGATTACCAAAAATATTTATCCAAAGAAGCTAAAACGCCGGAAATCGCTCTTCTTTTGGCAGAAGCTTATGTAAAAACATATCAATACGATGCCGCTGAAAAAGAGCTGGACTACGTGCAAAATACTTCTGCTGACTTGCCAGCTATTTATTTTTGGCGCGGAAGAATTTTGCAAAACCAAAATCAACTCGATGATGCCGTCTCTTTTTACAGCAAAGCTATCAATCGGGATCAATCCTTTGCACAAGCCTATCGATATCGGGCATCTGCTTTTAAGGATATGGGAGAATTAGAAGCCTCTGCCGAAGATTATACCCAGTTGCTGGCGCTATCACCGGAACCCATTTTTTACAACCGCCGCGGACTAGTCTATGAAGAATTGGAACAATGGGACAAAGCATTGGCCGACTATACAAAAACTATTGAACTTTCACCTAAATGGCCCATCGCGTATAATAACCGCGGATACGTTTATCTAAAACAAAAAAAATACGCCAAAGCAAAAGCTGATTTTGAAACCGCCATCCGTTTGGATAGTAGTTTGCCCACTCCTTACATCAATTTAGCCGGTCTTGCTTGGCTTAAAAATAAAGACCGCCGTAGCGTCTATCGTTATTTGGAACAGGCCTTAAAGCACCATTTTCGTGACTTTGAATCTTTGTATGAC
The DNA here is from genome assembly GCA_045588685.1 of Candidatus Avelusimicrobium sp. Lineage (GTDB taxonomy): Bacteria > Elusimicrobiota > Elusimicrobia > Elusimicrobiales > Elusimicrobiaceae > Avelusimicrobium. The sequence goes on from JAZNEO010000033.1 coordinate 6,910, forward strand.
CAAAATCGAAAAGGATGGATGTTTGAAGGAATTAATAACACCTCCGAGTTTCGTGCCGTTATGTATAAATAAAAGACCTATTTGCTTTTTGGGTCCTTTGACTCTTGTGCAACGCCAAATAATTAACTACACTTTATATAAGAATAGAACTTTCAAGGAGAATTTATGAAAAAACTGATTGCATTACTAGTCATGATGATAGGGGTTCCCTTGCTTACCCTGGCACAAAGCTACCAAAATCCAGCCATCGTCCAAGAGCTGACACGAAGTTTACTCAAATCGGCTCGCAGCGTTACGCCCCGGGTATCGGAACCGAATGCCGGTGCTATTGAACAAAATCAAGTGGTGCATTTCTCCATCAAAGAACAGCTGTCGGATGATAATTTTGAATACGGCACTTTTGAAGCAGATATTTTCTGCAAAGCATATCCGCTGGATGCCCATTGGTTGGTCGTGGCTGACACTTGCTTAAATGTATCCGACGAAGATATTTTTTCCAAAGGAGACCATAACTCCATTCAACGGCAACGTGTAGAGGAATCTTTGAAGAATGCGGGCACGCGGTCCATATACCGAAATGGCAATTTAATGTTGATCCGCTTGCATGAAGTAACTTATACAGCTCC
>JAZNEO010000034.1:0-1864 GCA_045588685.1 Candidatus Avelusimicrobium sp.
TTGCATGGCAAGTCCGTCGCCGGGTTCACGGCCGCCGGCTACGGTTAATTCCAGTTGCGGGTTTTGTGTAATCAGGCGTTTAATGGCTTGGCCCATTTTGCCATTGATTCCGTTAATAATAACTTGTTTCACAGGTCTCTCTCTAATAACAATTCTACAATTTGGCGCGCATTCATGGCCGCCCCTTTGAGTAAATTATCAAAGGTAACGAAATAATGAATCATAGTCGGGTCTTCCAAATCGCGGCGCAACCGGCACGCATAGGTTATTTCGGTACCGCTGATTTGTTTAGGGGTCACAATTTCTTCACTATATTTTAAATTTGGAAATTTGTTCCATAGCGTTTTAATTTGCTCTAAATCAAACGCTTTATCAGCGCGCAACGTAACGCCCAAGCTATGGGCATTTTCTACGGCTACGCGCACGGTATGCGGATATACTCTGAGGCGTGGCAAATCTAAAATTTTACGCGTTTCATATAAGCCTTTCAATTCTTCGGAAGTATAACCATTTTCTTGGATAGAACCGATTAAAGGCACGCAGTTATTTTCATACAAAGAACCGTGCGTGTGAAAATCTTCCAGTAATTTTTTACCGCCTCCGCTGATCGCTTGATAGGAACAGAAAAATACTTCCCGCAACGTGTACTCTGTCATCAGTGGTTTAAGCGTCATCACTAGTCCGGTAGTGGTGCAATTGGGGCTGGCAATCAGTCGCGTGTTAGAGGTAATCGTTTGCGGATTAATCTCCGGAATAACCAGCGGCACTTGAGGGTCTTGGCGATATTGAGCGGACATATCAATAATAAAACGTACGCGGTTTTTAAGTTGCTCATATAGACGTACGCTGTCTGCATTGTCCGTACATAAAACTGCAATATCCAAAGCCGGTATTTCATCATTTCTTCCAAAAGTTTTGAGTTCAAAGGGAAGGGTCACTTGTGCAAGTTGTGCCCGTAATTTTTGGCCTACGGTACCATTAATACCTACAATACCTACTGTTTTCATAAGACTCCTAAATCAAAAAGGATTTTTCTGTTCGTCCTAAAATTTGTTCTACCGTTTTTTGATGCTCCGGTGTAATAGGACCTAGCGGCAAACGCACCTGACTTGTCCCGATACCCAGATGAGACAAAGCGTATTTTACGCAAGTGGGATTGGTTTCCAAGTAGCACCCTTTAATAAGGGGATATACTTGTCTAAATATCTCAAAAGTTTGTGCCGGTTTGTTTTTTTGCCAAGCATGGTACATTTGCACAAAAGCGGGTGCCAAGATATTACCTGCCGCACTGATGATGCCGGAGGCCTGCAACGATAAATACTGCGGGAACAAATCATCATTACCGCACAAATAATTAATTCTTCCCGAGAAACGAGTTGCCATTTCTGTAACATGCGCCATATCATAATCGGATTCTTTTACAGCTTTCACTTGCGGTACTTTTTCAAGCAGTTGTTCCATCACCGGCAAAGGTACTTTTAAGCCGGTGCGGCCGGGAATATGATAGAGCACAATGGGAGCTCCTAGCAAGCCGGCCTGACGATAATGTTCGATGAGCCCGGCCGGATTGGGTTTATTATAGTAAGGAGTTACAATCAATACGCCGTCGGGATTATGCTTTAAAGCTGCTTGCGTGTTTTGCAACATGGTGCGGGTGCAATTGGTGCCGGTGCCGATGATTACTTTGACACGCTTATTGATTTGTTTCATGGCGGCGCATAACAACTCATCCTTTTCGGCTTCATCTAATGTGGCCGCTTCTGCCGTAGTGCCTAGTAATACTAATCCGTCTATACCGGCAGCGATTTGTTTTTCCAGTAGTATTTCTAAGGCCGCGAAGTCGATTTTTCCCGTCATCGTAAAT
>JAZNEO010000035.1:0-1524 GCA_045588685.1 Candidatus Avelusimicrobium sp.
CTATACCGAAGCGGCACGCTTAAACGTAGATTTTACCATTTTAGACGAAGAGAAAAAGGTAATGGCTCGTGGTTATAACGGACTCCTTGCGATGGATAAAAATCAGCAAGTATTATTTGAACTCCCCGCCTTTTACGAAAAAATATGCCAAGCATGGAAAGAAGGAAAACTGCAACCCAAATGAAATTTTTAGTAGTAATTCCACATTACAACCACTTAAATACATTGCATACGGTGGCTCAGCAGTGTCGGGCTATTTGGCCCGATGTATTAGTGGTAGATGATGGAAGTGAATCCTTTTCTCCAAAATTACTGCAAGATTTAGATGTTCAGTGTATGGTCCAACCCACCAATCAGGGAAAAGGCGTAGCTATTTTAGCAGGAGCAGCCTGGGCCAAAGAACATGATTTTACGCACATTATTACCATTGATGCGGATGGACAGCACAATCCCAAAGAAATAGAGTCGTTTATAAAAGAAGCAACACAATACCCACACGCGCTTATTTTAGGAGTACGTAAATTTGATGATACAGTGCCGTTCGGTTCACGTTTTGGACGTAAGTTTGGTAATTTTTGGGTACATGTACAAACAGGGAAGACCGTGCAAGATATTCAAAGTGGGTACCGCTGCTACCCGGTAGATTTGTTGCAAGTACTGAAAGTGTGGAGCAAACGATACGCTTTTGAAGTTGAAGTCGTGGTGCGAGCCTTATGGGCTGGATTTGACGTTCGTGACGTCTCGGTGTCTGTCTCTTATACGCAGGAACGGATTTCTCATTTTGATAAATTCAAAGATAATTTGCGTTTAACTGTGCTTAACACCTATTTAACGGTACGTTCTATGATCCCCATTGTCCATCGTCAGTATAAGCAAGAAGCAGGGAAACTGGTTGAGCAAAGTTATTGGCAAACGCTCAAAGACAATTTGGCGGCTCCAGGCAGTGTTTTACGGAACGCTCTTTCTGCAGCGTGGGGAATTTTTTGCGGGTCTATTGCCTTACCTGGTATTCGGCAAGTATGGTTATTTTGGGGAGCCGGTTGGTGGAACTTAAATCGGCTATTAAGCATTAGTTTTGAAAAACTTTGTATTGGGCCTTTTATCCCAGCTTTATGTATTGAAGTAGGTTATTTTTTACGCCACGGTCATTGGCTCACGGAATTCACAATGACCACCCTAGGTAAACAGGCCTTGCAACGTGTGTGGGAATGGTTACTAGGGTCATTAATAGTAGCACCTTGTTTAGCCGGGATTACATTTCTAGTAGTAGCTATGCTCGGTTGGCTACTACATAGGAGTCTACATGAACACGTATGAGGAAAATACCGGCCTCAGTATGGCCTCGCGTTTAAAACATCGTTTTGTGTATGTTTTAATTGCTTTAGGGGGACGTTCTTTGGCATATTGGTTCTTATATCCGATTGTGTTTGTGTATTGTTTACATAAATCGGTGCGGGATAAATCACGGGCGTATGTGATGCGGTGTTTTGCCCCAAAAACAAAATGGGCATTTTTCAAGCATAC
>JAZNEO010000036.1:0-1618 GCA_045588685.1 Candidatus Avelusimicrobium sp.
TGCTTTTGCCGTCCCAAAAACATATTACATAGTCACATACTTCTGCCATTTGCCTATTTCGTATCGGCCCTGCACTTCTGCCATATTTGTTCCAATTGGCAAGATATATTTCCACCTTAAAACCGTTTTCTTTTGCATACCTTTCCCCTATTAAATCAGCACCGTTTGCATGCCCCGAAAGGATAATAATATTATTTTCCTTTCTTATATTAGACAGGCAAAAATCTATATAAGGTTTCGCTTCTTCATAATTGCTATAATCTCTGCACCCTGCAATAACCACTCGTTTGATCATAAAACCCCTCTTAATATATGGGGATTATATCCCCTTAATATTTAAGATTATAACCCCCATAATATAAAGTGTCAAGGGGGATTATTATGATAGTTTTTGATAAATTATGGGTAACGATGGAAGAAAAGGGCTTTTCAACGTACAAATTAAGAGAAAAATGCGGAATTGACAGTAAAACAATCAGACGTCTTAAAGCAAATGAAAATATTGAAACAAAAACACTTGATAAAATCTGTACCGCATTGAATTGCAAAATAGAAGATATTGCAGAATTTATAGAAGACTAAAAAAGACGCACTTTGGGGCTGTCCCCAAGTGTGTCTTTTGCTTTTTATTGGTGAGGCACCGAGGACGATGTTCTTTTGTAACCAAAAGAACCAAAAGTTCCGGGGTTCCGATTCCCCGGACCCCAAAACGGCCTCGCGGGGGCGGGGTTGTTTTGCCGTAAACACTTTTCTTTAACTAGTTATATAATTCCGTTTACGAAGCTTTGTCGGCTTTTGCGCCAACGAAATGGAATTCCATACCCAATGTCACCATTTCTAAATTCGCCCGTCAGCAAAGGAAACTGATACGGGCGAATTTTGACGGTCAGCCTCCAATCTTCGCAAACTGCTTCTGTGCGAAAGCTAGCAAGAGAATAACAGTAGGGTTTCTTTGGGGTTTATGACGACTACCGAGAAATTGCGAGCATCATTTTCCTTTGCCGGCGAGCAATTTCAGCCGACCCGGGGAACTAAGTGTTCCCCTAAAAGGCGGCGGTACAAAGTCATAATAATACAAAGAAACAAAAACGTGTGAAGCTGACAAGATAAGTAGCTTCATTTTTTTAGCCCTGCTAGGCCGTTTCAAGGGGTGCGGGGGAAATCGGAATCCCCCGCGCTTTTGGTACTTTTGGCTCCCAAAAGTACACCGCCCCACTCTGCAGTGGCGTTGTAATATCGGAAACACACAAAACTTCTCAAAAACGGGATAGAGGGTAGCGGAATTTACGAATAAGCCCTCCGTTTGTTAAAAGTGCATAAAAACAAAGGCTTAAATTGTGCAAGCATACAAAATTCAAAAAAACAGGTAATTTTTCTTGTTTTGGGGTTGAAATTCCGCCAAATGTATAGTACAATGGCAAGGCTGTGACATGACAGACGATGAAGCGGGAGGTTGCTACCAATTGGGTAGGTTTTTCCGTGGAGAATGTCCGGTTCTTGAAACCGGGCGGCAGTCACTGTACAACATGATAAAGCTTTGCGCATTACGCGCCCACATTCATGTAGTACCCGGAGTCTAGCTCTGGGTTTTAATATGGCAAAAGGCGAAACGCCCGGC
>JAZNEO010000037.1:0-6177 GCA_045588685.1 Candidatus Avelusimicrobium sp.
AAAATCTGGATTTCCGAAATTATTCTGCAGCAAACCCGTGTGGCACAGGGGTATGATTATTTTGTGCGTTTTATTGAGAGATTTCCCAATGTAAAAACCCTAGCCGCCGCCAAAGAGGATGAAGTGCTCAAACTATGGCAGGGCCTTGGCTATTACAGCCGCGCGCGCAATTTGCACGCGGCGGCCAAAAGTATGGGCGGCGTTTTCCCCCGTATTTATGAAGGCGTGCGCGCACTCAAAGGCGTGGGCGATTATACGGCGGCGGCCATTTGTTCGTTTGCTTATAATATGCCGCACGCGGTGGTGGACGGGAATGTGTACCGCGTGCTTGCGCGCGTATTTGGCATTACTACGCCGATAGACAGTCCCGACGGGAAAAAACAATTTTCCGCGCTTGCGCAAAAGTTACTAGATAAGAAAAATCCCGGCGATTACAATCAAGCCATTATGGATTTCGGAGCCACGTGCTGTACGCCGCAAACGCCGCAATGTGGTACTTGTCCGATGCAGGAATTTTGCGTAGCCCATCAAAAAAATCTGCAAGATAAATTGCCTGTTAAAGCACAGAAAACAAAAATTTCCGCGCGCTACTTTCATTATATATATGTAGAGCAAGGCAAATTTACATGGCTTCACAAGCGCGGCGCAGGCGACGTGTGGCAGAATTTATATGAATTGCCATTGGTGGAAACACCGACAGAGAAATTAGATAAAGCTGCCACCGCACAACTCAAAAAATGGTTTGGCGCGTCAGCGGTGGAAGTGGTCGGCAAACCTATTAAGCATATTTTATCGCACCGTATTATCTACGCGCATATATATAGGGTAGCTATCCCCCTCTCCCGCAAAGTACCGTCTGGTTTTTTGCGCGTACCGGTCAAAGATATTGCCAAATATCCGGTTTCGCGTTTGGTACAAAAACTGTTAGAAAGCATCTAAAAAGCCCCGCTGTTTGGCGGGGCTTTAGCATATAGTTAATCCAGTACTACTTAGAACTTATATCCGACGGTTAAGGCAAACATATTGCTATAGCCTTCCCCGTATTTCATGGGCATAGAACCGTACTGGCTACTGGTGGTACCGTGCATGCTTCTGCCCCATACATGGGCATAGGCAAAGTCTGCACTCCACGTATCGTTGCTGTAGCCAAAACCAATACTACCGATATGACGGTCATCTACGGGGACTAATGTATCCATCGCGTGTTTGTTGATCGGGGATTTATCATACACATAACCGGCGCGAACGGCCCAATTTTGATTAATCTTATATTCAGTACCAAAATTCAAGCGGAAGGTATCTTTATAATTTTTCATGTTGTGAATGGTCGGTGTGGCTTCCATATCTTTATATTCAATTAAGATTTGATCGTAAGAACTCCAGAAAGTACCCACAATGCCCGCTTCCAAGATCCAGTTTTCCGTCGGGCGGAAAGATACGCCGGTGGTAATGCTGTCGGGCAAGGTAATGGCGCCTTTGGCATCTTCATCGTAAATATTGCGTGCTGGATAATTCATTCTGGCGTCGATACCGCCGTTTAAGTTTTGTTTTACTTTCGTGCGATACATAGCACCAAATGCCCATTTTTCAGCCCATTCGGGGCGATAAGTAAGAGAGAAGTTTCCCCCCCAGCTGATACCGGTCCCGTGAATTTTGTATTGGGAAGCATCTCCATACAAGGGAGACAATAAGGAGGATTGATTAAAATCAATGGTCATGGCTTCCAACCCCATAGCGATAGATACTTCATCATTAGCTTTTACAGCGATTGTCGGGGTAAAAGAGAAGGTTTCTAATTTTACTTTATATGCTAAAGTACTTCCGGTCCAAGTTTGATGATTTTTATATTCTCCCCCTAAGCCATAACGGGAAAAACCACCTAAACCGATAGACACCTGGTCGCTCCATTTATGCGTTACATAAAAGTTAGGCAACGCCCATACGTCGCGTTTGAGCTCACGTGCATCGCCGTTGACTCTGGTCTTGGCATGTGCGGTCACAATGGTGGCACCTACCTGCACTTGCGTTCCTTCTAACTCTGTAATGAGGGAAGGGTTGGTGCCCAAAGAAGCGGGTTCTGCTTCATTGGCCACAGTAGCGCCGCCCATAGCAACGCCGCGGGCACTGTATTCATACAGCGCAAAGCCAGCACCTTGCGCACTGGCGGCATACATCACAAATGGCAATACAACCGCCATTAGTTTTTTGATTGTTTTTTTCATAAGGTTTCCTTTTATACACAAAAATCCCCCTTGTGTAAGCAAGAGGGATTAAAATTATTTATTCAGTTGGGTGAGTTTATCTTTGGCAAATACACCAAAATAGGTTTTGGTGTAATCTTCCAAAATTTTCTTGTAAGTTTCAATAGCAGCTGTTTTGTCTCCGGAGAGCTCTTGGCTGATAGCCAATGTTAAATAAGCTTGCGGCAAGGCAAAGCTGGTCGGATTATGAGCGATAAACTCTTGCGCGGTTTTGATAGAAGCGGCATAATCTTGGGTGGCTTGTTGTGCCCCTGCCAAGGAAATCGCGGCAATCGTGCGTACGTGCGCATTCTTGGCCGTCATCAATTTTTGGTACATATCCGCTGCTTGTGCATAGTTTTCTTGTGTGAAAAGCACATCTGCCAGCAACAACTGTCCGTAATAAGCCGCATCAGAATTTGGATAAGCCGCCGTCAGAGCTTCTACAGCTTGAGTGGCTTGGGCTTGTCCTTGTGTAAATAATGCCACTTGGACTGCGTAGTACTGTGCCCAGCTGTTTTGGCGCACTTTTTCTTGATGGGATGTATACCCAACGACAGCCGTCAATACGACGGCAATTACTATCACAGTTCCCAGTACCAGCTTGGCATGGGCTTTGCAATAGTCAATCGTTTTAGCAACGAATAAAGTCAAAGAATCTTGATTGTTTTGAGTAGTATTTTTAGCCATATATCTTATTATAGTAAAAAAGTAACATGGCAGGCCAGTTACTCTAACTCCTTTTCCGTAAGTTGGCGGCACTCAATGCCGTTTTTATTTAAGAAAATTAAACCGTCTTGACTGCGGTCGTAAAGCGTTTTAAAGAACACGCGTGTAATGCCGGCCGCCACAATCACTTTGGCACAATGAATGCACGGAGACACTGTGACATACAAGGTGCTTCCCGTCGTGGAAATGCCGTTTTTGGCCGCGAATAAAATAGCATTCTGTTCGGCGTGCAACTCATTTTCATTGGAGAATTTGCCGTGCTCATCATAGAAGGTGCGGCTGGCATGATAATCTTCAAACGAGGGAAATTCCTGAGAGTATTGGGCCTGATAAACTTTTGCGAAGTAATCTTCACAATGTTCCTGCCCGGAAGCCGTGCCGTTAAAGCCAATGCTGATGACGCGGTTATCTTTGACCAGTACAGCCCCCACGTGCATCCGGCAGCAGGTGGATTGATCGGCCACTAATTCGGCCATTTTGGTAAATAATTTATGTTTATTTTTCATAGTTTCCTACCATTTTTTAAAGGTTAAAAATACCGCCCCGACTAGTAGACAAAAGGCGGCAAAATGATTCCAGCGGAAATGTTCGTGAAAATACAGCGCAGAAAAGACGGTAAATACCGCTAGGGTAATCACTTCTTGTGCCACCTTGAGTTGTGTAACCGTGAAATAATCACTGCCCAAACGGTTGGCGGGTACTTGCAGGCAATACTCAAAAAAGGCAATGCCCCAGCTGATCAGCACTACCGTCCATAAAGCGGCTCCTTTATATTTCAGGTGTCCGTACCAAGCAGCGGTCATAAATAGATTAGATACAACTAATAGGGCAATGGGCTTCCACATATATACATTATATATAATAGCGGTCTTTTGTGTTCGGGTTGTGTTCGGGTGCAATAAAAAAAGTCCTTTCTGTGTTATATCTATGTGTGAAAATATCAAAATGATAAGATGAAGAATTTATATAATAAAAAATATGAAAAAATTTTTCTTTTTACTGATACTGGGAGTAATTGCCTCTTGCATATATGCCCAAACGCCTGCGGAAAATCAGGCCGATGAGTCGGCACAAGCGGTGCAGGCGTTAGCCGCTGTAGTGCAAGAGCCGCTTCCTGCCTTGGACGGACAGTTAAGTGTGCATGACTGCGTGCGTATTGCGCTAGTCAACAGCCCTAAAGCGGTGCAGGCGCGTTTGGCGGTTCAATCGGCCGCCGTCTCGTTGAGCAATGCCAAAAATGTATTACTTCCCACGGCGTCTGCGCAAATTGCTGCTGATTATACCAACAGCAAAGTGCCCGGCTTGCCGCGCGACAATGACCACGGAGTCGGCTCTTCTATCGACGCAGGATTGCGTATTTCCGGTTTGACCGATATCGGGCGTACCATTCGTACACAAAAATTAGAATTAGAACGGGCGCAACTAGCCTTAGCCAATGTGGAAAACAGTTTGATCGCTTCTGTTAAAAGTGCCTATTACGGGTTGCTGGCGGCACAGCGTACGGTAGTCATTCGCACCCAATCGCGCGATTTGTATCAAGAGCAATACGAGCGCACCAAAGCTTTTTATGATCAGGGATTGCGCCCCAAAGTAGATGTGACGACGGCGGAGGTGGATTTGAATAATGCCATTTTAAGTCTTATCCGGGCTACCAATTTGGTCAAAACGCAAAATGCGGTTTTAGCTAATGTGATGGGAGTTACGCACAATAAAGAATTTGTCTTAAACGGAGAAATTGAAACCGAAGAGTTTCCCCTCACGTTTGAGCAGGCCTTAGCGCAGGCGTATGAAAACAGACCGGATGTGCACTCTTCCAAAACTGCCCTGCAAATCAGTGAAATTAAATTGGCGCAAGCCAAGGCGGCCTATTGGCCTACGTTTACGTTGGGGGCGGCGTTTAGCAAAAGCGGTGATGAATTTAAATTAGATTCGGACCAAACCCGTTTGTACGCCGGAGTAGAAATTCCCATTTTTAGTGCCTTGAAGGTGTATAACGGGGTTAAGCAAGCCAAAATTAATGTAGCTTCCAGCCAAAATAGTGACCGTAGTTTGACCAATGATGTCTATTTAGAAGTGCAAAATGCTTTTGTAAAATTAAACGAAGCGGCCGAGAGCATTCCGGTGGCGGTTTCTAACGTAGAAAAAGCCAAAGAAAATATGGAATTAGCCCAAGGCCGTTATAATGAAGGAATCGGCGATATGATTTCGCTGAAAGATGCGCAAGTCGCCTATACCAATGCGGAGTTAAGCCAGCTTACAGCCCGGTATGATTATGCCGTGGCACTGGCCGCATTAAAACAAGCAATGGGTACTAATTAATATGACGAAACATACATTTCTTTTTACCAACAACCGCGCCGGAAAAGCGTGGTGGATTCTATTAGTAGTTGTTTTACTAATTGCGGCCGGAGGCGTGTGGGCCTACAAACATTTTGTTAAAAAACCGACCGGCCCTAAATACCGCTTGGCGGAAGTCAAAAAAGGCGATATTCAAGACATTGTAGAAGCGTCCGGCCCCCTCGCCCCTATCAATACGACCGTAGTCGGGGCCTTGGTGTCCGGGGAGATTTTAAAAATCTATGTAGATTATAATTCAGAAGTCAAAAAAGGCGATTTAATGGCCGAAATTGACCCGACCCAAATTCAAGCCGATTTTGATCAGGCACAGGCCAGTTTGTCTTCTGCCAAAGAGCAATTAGAATCGGCCCAAATGACCTATGATTTGGCACAAGCCAATTTGAAACGGTATCGGTCTTTATATAAAAAGAATTATGTGGCTAAAACGGACTTGGAAAAATACGAACTGGAATTTGTAAATGCCAAAAGCAGCTTAAACTCTGCCCAGTCGCGCGTGATTCAGGCACAAGCCAGCTTAGACCGCGCCCAAAAAGATTTGTCTAATACGCGCATTATTGCCCCGATTGACGGGATGGTACTGAGTAAAAAAGTAAGTGAGGGCCAATCGCTCACTTCCGGCTACGCTACGCCGGAAATGTTCACGTTGGCGCAAGATTTAACCAAAATGCAAATTGAGGCCAAAGTGTCAGAGGCAGACGTGGTAAAAATAAAAGCCGGTCAACAGGCCAGCTTTACGCTAGACGGATACCCGGATGAAAAATTTAGCGGTACTATTCGCCAAGTGCGCACCAATTATTCTTCCTCGTCTTCTAACTCCAGTTCCTCGTCCTCTAGCAGTACTACCTATACG
>JAZNEO010000038.1:0-5824 GCA_045588685.1 Candidatus Avelusimicrobium sp.
GGCAATCCGACAATACCAATTTCCATGAAAATCTCCTTCGGACATAAAAAATGCTAAAAATCTTATAGATATTTTAGCATTTTACGAAAACAGAGGAAAAACTGATTTAATCAATCACACAACCCTCTTCCGGATCCATGCGCCCTACTGCCAAACGGCAGGTTTCGGCGCTGGCCGGACGGGACTCACTCGAAGAATTAGAAGTGGTAACGTGAGTAACAGGATCGGTATAACTGGTATGTGCTGTCATTTCACTTTCGTTCACATACACGCCCGGCTCCAAATGCCCTTGCGCGTTGGTTTTACTATACAACCAATACTCTATATCTCCTACTTGTTGCTCGCTATCCATTATATTAGCGGTTATATAGCACAATTTTCCTTGTGGACAAAAATACAAATACATCCAATGTTTAGAAGCAGGCGGTTCTATGCTCAATATCGAAAAATCGGAACTTTTTTCTGTAGGTAGCGCACCATTTTCCAAATTATACATTTCAATTTCTTGCCCAATAGCGCGCATGGCCAAAATAGCTTCGCGGTTTTTGGCACGTGTAACCGCCTTGCGGTACTGCGGCAAGGCAATCGCCGTTAAAATCCCAATGATTAAAATGACTACCAACAATTCAATTAAGGTAAAGGCTTTTGTTTTTGACATAAAATTCTCCTAAACATTTATTTTCTACAATATATCATTTTTGAATCTGTTAAATTTGCTAAAATATATAAGTAAAGTCCCGTTCGTCTAGTGGTCTAGGACGCCGCCCTCTCAAGGCGGAGATCACGAGTTCGAATCTCGTACGGGACGTATTTTTTGTACAGGAAGCGTAGAAATTATGGAATTGTCAATGTTGCAAATGGTGTTACTCTCCGCGCTCATTGTCGTAGTGCTGCTTTTACCTTTAACAGTTCATAAGGTGGAAGAAAATTTAGAGGCCTTCTTATTTCTGTGTGGGGCATTCGCCGTTACCGTATCGCAAGTATGGAGCGGACACCTGATTAAAAATGCGCTCTTGGATCCGGTAAAAATTACGGCGGCGGTGCTCATTGCCGGCTTATTGTTTCGCCAATTTCACAAACAATTGCAAACACTTACCCAAAAAGCCGTCAAACTACTGGGTCTACGCAAAACCTTATTCTTAATTGTACTTATATTGGGCTTAACTTCCAGTATTATCACAGCTATTATCGCCGCCTTGATTTTAGCTGAAGTGGCTGTTATGCTACCTTTGGAAAGACAAGGCCGCATTAAACTCGTGACTTTCTCTTGTTACGCGATCGGTATGGGAGCCGTACTTACGGCTATCGGAGAACCGTTGGGAACCGTAGTTATTGCTAAACTGTCAGGTGCACCTCACTACGCCGGATTTTTCTTTTTAATAGACCACTTGGGATGGTATGTGCTGGGCGGCGTACTGTTTATGGCCGGAATGGCCAGTTCTTTACGGGCAGACACCATTAAACATGCACCTGGCGCCCAAGCTGCCCACACCGAAGATGAACATTCCGTAAAAAGCATATTCGTGCGCGCCGGTAAAGTGTACTTATTTGTCATGGCTTTGACTTTTTTGGGAGACGGATTAAAACCGCTCGCCTTAAAAACCATTACCCACTTAAGTGACACCTGGTTGTACTGGATCAATATGCTCTCTGCGGTACTAGACAATGCTACGCTGGCGGCTATCGAGGTTACCCCCGCCATTACAGACCGCTCTATTACTTTCTTACTTATGAGTTTAATTATCTCAGGAGGTATGCTCATTCCGGGCAATATCCCCAACATTATTTGTGCCTCCAAGCTGGGAATTAAGAGTAAAGAATGGGTCAAAGCCGCCTTTGGGCTTGGACTCATCTTGATGTTTGTGTACTTTATGATTTTATCAGCCGTTTTATAAAAGTATCCTTTCTAAAATCCGCCTTCCCAATAGAAGGCGGATTTTTTATATAATAAAAGTATCTTAAAAAGGAGAGCTGTCATGAAAATTCATTCCTTCAACGTACAACCGAATTTGCCGGAGAACATCAAATTTTTAGAAGAACTAGCCAATGATATGTGGTTCACTTGGAACTGGCCGGCCATTATGTTGTTTATGCAAATTGACTCCAAACTTTGGTCCGATTCTCACCGAAATCCCAAATGGATGCTAGGATGCATTCCGCAAAAACGCCTTGAAGAACTCAGCCAAGACGCCCAATTTGTCGCACAAGTCAATCAAGTAAAAGATGCTTATTATGCGTATAAAAATAATCCGCATACCTGGTATCAGGAACACAAACAAGAACAGGGCAATATGTTAACCGCTTACTTCTCTATGGAGTATGGTATTGGCGAGGGCTTACCCATTTATTCCGGCGGTTTAGGAATGCTCGCCGGCGACCATATCAAATCCGCTAGCGATTTAGGTATGCCCATCATCGGCGTAGGTCTATTCTATAAGAAAGGTTATGTACAACAAGTCTTAAACCGCGAAGGCTGGCAAAACGAAGAGTACCCCGATAATGACTGGGCGCATATGGCCGTAGAACGGGTACTTAATCAAGAAGGAAAAGAAATTACCGTAGATATTCCACTAGGATTTAATGAAAACGTCAAAGCGTGTATTTGGCGCGTAGATGTGGGCCGCACACAATTGTACTTATTAGATACTAATTTGCAAGAAAATACCCCGGCCCAACGTTTAATTACGGAAAAGCTATATGGCGGAGACCGTGAGAACCGCATCCGCCAAGAAGTGGTACTCGGCATCGGCGGCGTAAAAGCCTTGGCTGCCATGGGCCTTAACCCTACCGTATATCACATTAATGAAGGACATAGTGCTTTCTTACTTATCCAGCGCATCTTGGATATTATGCATGCGCGGCAAATGAATTTTTCTCAGGCGCGGGAAATTGTGTGGGCTTCTTCTGTATTTACTACCCACACACCGGTCATTGCCGGAAACGAACATTTTGACCCGATGCTCGTGCGCAAATACATGGAATATTACGCCCAACAAATGGGAATTTCGTGGGAAGAATTTTTAAATCTCGGGAAAGAAAAATCTGATTCAGCCACCTTCTGTATGACCGTTTTGGCATTGCGCTTAACGGCATATGCCAACGGCGTGGCTAAATTACACGGCAAAGTGAGCCGCGAGATGTGGCGTAATTTATGGCCGCAACTGCCTATTAACGAAGTACCCATTGACAGTATTACCAACGGCATACACAGTTCTTCCTGGATTTCCCATGAAATTAACGACTTGTATCGCAAATATTTGTATAACAACAATCAACTCGACGAAGTGGATCCGTCCAAACAAGAAGTATGGAACAAAGTAGCCGATATTCCGGATGAAGAGTTATGGGGCGTGCATAATCAACGCAAAGCCAAACTCATTAATATGGCGCGCGCTCGTTTAAAACGACAACTCAAACGTCAGGGTTTTGACGTAATGACTGTCAACAAAGCCAATCGCGTCTTAAAACCGGAAGTATTGACCATCGGTTTTGCCCGCCGTTTTGCTACTTATAAACGGGCTACCTTGTTGTTTAAGGATTTAGATCGGTTGGATAAAATCGTCAATAACCCGTTGCGCCCGGTGCAATTTGTTTTCGCCGGAAAAGCACACCCAGCCGATACGATGGGAAAAGAGTTTATTAAGACCATCTACAATTTGACCCAAAACGATCCTCGCTTCAAAAACAAAATTGTGTTCATGGAAGATTACAATATGAATACAGCCCGCTACATGGTACAAGGCGTCGATGTGTGGCTCAACAATCCCATCCGCCCGATGGAAGCAAGCGGTACATCCGGCATGAAAGCCGCTGTGAACGGGGCACTTGCGCTGTCTATCTTAGACGGCTGGTGGGACGAAGTGGGGCCGTGTGATTTTGGCTGGTCTATCGGGGGAGCTGAAAAATACGCCTCTGCTGCAGAACGTGATGCGGTAGAGGCGGAATCCTTATATAATCTGTTAGAGCAAGAAATTGCCCCCGCTTACTATGCCAAGAATGACAAGGGATTTTCTCCGACTTGGTTGGCTTTGATGAAGAAATCAATTCAAAAAATTGCCCCCTTCTTCAACACCAACCGCATGGTCAAAGAGTATTATGAAAAATTCTACGTCGGCGCACACAATTTTGGCCAAGGCTTGGCCCAGAATGATACCGCTGTACAAGTAGCTGCTTGGCGCAAGAAAATCACAGATAATTGGTATCGTGTCAATGTAACCGACATTACTCCTTCCTTTGACAAGGCTATCTTGATGGGAGATAAATTGAATTTCAAAGCCAAAGTGTTTTTAGGCAATTTAGCTCCGGAAGATGTCCAAGTAGAACTATACTTAGGTACACGCGGCACTTTGGGAGATATTGACAAAGAAGATGCCGTAGATATGAATTGTACCGGAAAGGATGGAGACGGCTATATCTATGACGTGCAAATCTCTCCGTTTAACAGCGGACGGCAAGATTATGCCTTACGCATTTTGCCTGCCTGCGATAAAGTGCCCAATGTACTGATGCCGTTCTTTATCCGCTGGGAAGAATAATATCAAAAGGTGGGCGAAAGCCCACCTTTTTTATCTCTAATCTATGCTTAACATCGTACTCATTAATCCGGAAATCCCTTTTAATACCGGCAATATTGGCCGCTCTTGCGTGGCTACCGGTACACGCCTGCATTTAGTGGGAAAATTAGGATTTAAAATTGCTTCTAAAGAAATCCGCCGCTCGGGGCTGGACTATTGGCCCAATTTAGATTATAAACGTTATGAAACTTGGGAAGAATTTTTAGAAGTAAATAAACCTGCTCGCGAACAGTTATTTTTCCTTTCTACGAAAGGGAAAACCGCCTACTGGGATGCCACCTATACAGACGGTTGTTATCTCTGTTTTGGGGCGGAATCCTGCGGCCTGCCCAAAGCATTTTATGAAATCTATAAAGACCGTTTATTTACGATTCCCATGACCGGGCCTGTGCGCTCTCTTAATTTATCTTCTTCAGCAGCCATTACGCTGTTTGAAGCCCTGCGACAAAACCAAAATACCTATCTAAAATGACAACCGCCCTATAAATTACGGGGCGGTTGTCGTGTAGGCAATTAATTATTTTATTAATATACTTTCCCTATTTCTTTCTCCGTAACCACGTTTCCCTCTTTATCATAGAACTGTTGGACGGCCAAGCCGCTTTCAAGAATCCGTGTATATCCAATCAATTCCCCTCCCTCATCATACATGGCAATCTCTGTAAGATAGTTCTCTTTTTCCCCTGCTACATTCCAGGAGATATCTGCCTGATTATACACAGGAGTGCCTTCCGGAAGCGATATATGGGAACATGTTCCACTTTTACAGAAGTTAAGTACTGCTTTCCCATCTGTATATTCCATTCCAACACCAAACCCGCTTTCTACATCATAATCCCATTGATATACCAATTGATTTTTATCATTATAGGTATTGGCTTGGCACTCTACTCCCTCGCAATAAGAAACTTTTGTTCCATTAGAGGTCAGCCAATCCCCCATCATGCCATCAAATTGGCTGCTACAATCTCCTTTTCCACATCCGTAGAGCAGATTCCCTTCCTTGTCATATTCATAATAATAATCACCGCGCTGTACTAATAAATCTCCTTCATATTTATATTCAATCTTATCTCCCGTTTCCTCATCAACTTCCATCGTAATACGGCCCTTGTCATCGTATACATAAGTCACGTCAGGAAAACAAGATTCAGGGTCTTTGTCTTTACAGGTTTGGACCGTTTCAGATTGTTTCATTCCTTTTTCAGTATATTCTACACTGGTACAAGAAGAATAATCCTCGTTACATG
>JAZNEO010000039.1:0-3017 GCA_045588685.1 Candidatus Avelusimicrobium sp.
TCGCCGTTTTTGGGGTGCTAACTATTGTTTTATTTCAAACAACCGTTCCGTCTCTTCAACGGACCCAAAAACAGTACATTTAACTTTTAATAAATACGTTTCCTACTCTAAATGTATTATGCAAAAAAAGATATCCTCAAGTAAAGTTTTTTCAACATTTAGGAGCATCTGAAGGACAATTGGTCTGCCCGGGAACGCCCTCTTCGCAACAACCAGTCCCTTCATAAGTTGCTCGGCAGGCACTACTTCCTTTAGCAATACATTTGCCCCCATCATGTATATAACCACTACAACCTAATCCTTCACATATTCCGCCATTATAGACATGAACTGCCCCGCATGTATTCCAGCCGTTGGATTCACAAATTCCGCCGGAGTAAATCTTACTATAATGGCAAGGGCCTGTTCCATTGCCCACGCATTTACCGCCATCGTATACTTCTGAAAATGAACAGGATAAATATCCCGTGCCATCACAAACTCCACCTTGATAAATTTTAGAATGCGAACATCCGCCATCACTATTATTCCCCAAACACTTTCCTTCCGCATTTATTGTTTGTCCGCTTATATTTTCATATCCACATTGATCATCCATGCTGGCTACTACGCCCATACCCAAATCGCTACAGCGCGTGGTGGTGTCGTTGTAACATTTTGTCTTGCTACTGCTCCAGCTGCCGGTTGCTGCCCCGCAAGTGGCTTTATCCGCAGATTGGTCCAACAAATATCGCGTATATCCGTCATCGGTAGTTTTCAAGTATTGCCCCATTAATAATTTTTCACATAGTCTATTGGCTCTTTCATCTCCGGCAAGCGCTTCGCAATGCAGTTGTCCGGCAAATTTCGGATTGTCATCTAAATAGCTCGCTAATCTTACGTTGGCTAGTTTGCTATTCGTCACTCTGATTACATTGGGGTCAGAGGTATTATTAGGAGTAATTAAGCTAAATGTTAAATCGCTGTTCTCCATAGTTACATCCAAATTAGCCATAGTATCGGTATATCCGTCATTGGACATCTTAAAAGCTTCTTCTGCATCTTTTATCGCTTTGGCTCCCGGCAACATCGTACTCCAATGACTTTTGTCTACTGCCCCTTGGTACATCGGCAGAGCAATAGCAGATAAGATCCCGATAATAAGAACTACGATTAATAGTTCAATTAGGGTAAAACCTTTTTTCATACAACCTCCTTTTTGGTTCGTTTATTTTAAATGCTACAAAAAAAAAAAACGATGTCAAGTGTTTTTTATTTCCCGACGACAAAACGGCCAAAAAGGGAACAACAAAGACAAAAAAATCCCGTCCAATAACAACTTGGACGGGATAAATTCTGTACAACAAACGCTTAACGTTTGGAGAACTGGAAGCGTTTGCGAGCACCCGGTTGACCCGGTTTCTTTCTTTCTACCATACGCGGATCGCGGGTTAAGAAGCCGGCTTTTTTAACGGCCTTTTTCAAATCCTCGCTAATTTCCGCTACGGAGCGGGCAATTGCGTGGCGCAAGGCACCCGCTTGAGAGGAAATACCGCCACCCTGCACTTTGGCAGTGACGTCATATTCCTTTTCTAAATTCGTTACCGTTAACGGAGCTTTTACAGTGGCCTGATATTTTTCATGCCCTTTAAAATAATCCGCCAAGGCTTTGGCATTTACCGTAATATTGCCGGTACCTTTTACCAATTTGGCTTGTGCCACAGAAGTTTTGCGGCGGCCGGTTTTAAGTTCTTTGGTATTATTCATAAAAGTAATCCCTCTTATTTGGCAAATCTGCCGGTAAATTCATGCTCTTCGCCTTTGTAAATGCGCAAGCGTTTCATGCGCGGAGCACGCAAACGGTTCACATCTAACATGCGTTTGACCGCTAATTCCAACACTTTCGTGGAATCTTTTTCAAACTGGCGTTTGAGCGGGGTCTCTTTGGCACCCTTGGCATAACCGGAGTGAGAGAAATAAATTTTCTCTGTCATTTTATTACCGGTTACTTTAATTTGGTCGGTATTGGTCACGACAACAAAATCACCGCAGTCCATGTGAGGGGTATAGGTTCTTTTGTGTTTACCCATCAGCAGCACGGCTACGCGGGTAGCCAAGCGGCCTAAGGTTTGACCCGCCGCATCAATATGATGCCATTTGCGGGTGGTTTCTACTTCCTTGACGGAAGGTAAAAAAGTTTTCGTCATAATTTAATTCTACCTTTTGTTATTAAAGCGCAGTGGAGTGGTGGCCACCGCATGTTAATGACTCGTGGTTTCCTAAATATTATAGCAAATTTGAAGCAATTATTTTAATTTTGCAGAAATTTGTGGCAGAATCGTATCTCCATTGTACCATTTACTATGATACAATAACAACTAAAGGAGCTTTTATGAAAACAAAAACATGGATTTGGATATTAGTTTGCGTAGGTGTCGTAGCTGTTTTGGGCGGCGTGGGGTTTTATGAATGGCCCATATATCAGGAACATAAACATCAAAAAGAAGATCAAAGAAAAGAAAGAGACTATAAAGATTATGAGAAAACGATTGCTAAAGGTGCCATAAAAAATATGTCCGTTATGAAAAAGGGAGTAGAACGGTATTTTAAACACCCCCATAATTCCAGTTCCGATGCCTATCTTCAATCCGATATTTTGTTACAAGAAATTATGAAACTAGCAGAACTGGATTTAAGGCGCGGCCAATGGGATAGCATGGGCGTTTACTCCAGCCCGAATTTTGTATATCTGGGCGGATGCTACAGCAATTGGTGTTATATAGAAGCCAACCGCAAAGAAAATTCCTACACCTTATACATGCAATATAACGGCAAAAAATGGGAAAAGAAATATTGCTCCACGCAGTTAACAGACTTAGGCCGTTATATTTGCAACCACCTTAAAAAACACGGGTGGGACTACGTAGAAGAAGAACTGTAAACTTAATAGAAAGCTTCTAACAGTTCCTTTATTTCCGACAAGGTTTCCATGCGGACAAATTTGCCGCGCACTTCGGCCGCATTTGGGAAATCACGCA
>JAZNEO010000040.1:0-1613 GCA_045588685.1 Candidatus Avelusimicrobium sp.
TGAATGCGGGAAGGCACCAAATAATCGCGCGCACCTTCCGGAGTGAAGCGAGTCAGTACAGGCGTTTCGATTTCCAAAAATCCCTGTCCGTCTAAATAGCGGCGGGCCGCCTGTGCAATTTTATGGCGCATGGTTAAATTGCGCACCATGACCGGATTGCGCAAATCCAAGTAGCGATATTTCATACGGGTTTCTTCGCTAGCATTGCGTGATTTTTCAATGTCAAACGGAAGCGGCACAGAAGTATTTAACAGTTTTAATTCCTCTACCACAATTTCAATTTCACCCGTCGGAATATTTTTATTAACAGCTCCTTCAATGCGGTGTTTGACCGTACCGGTTACTTCTACCACATATTCATTGCGTAACGAGGAAGCCAGTTCAAAAAATTTGCTTTCAGGTCCCACTACAATTTGCACCAGCCCGCTGCGGTCGCGCACGTCCAAAAAGAGTACGCCGCCGTGATTGCGGTAGCTGTTAATCCAGCCGCAAACGGTTTGTTTGCTATCAATGTGCGAAGCATTTAACGCTCCGCAATAAGATGTTCGTTTCATAGAAATTTTTGTACCTCGGTAATCACATTTTCAAGCGGAATTTGCTTTTGTTCTCCGCTGGTTAAATCTTTAAGAGTAATTTGACGTTGGGCCAGTTCATCTTCCCCTAATATTAAGGCAAGGACCGCGCCGCAACGGTTGGCCTGTTTCATTTGCCCTTTGGCGTTTTTATCAAATAAGCCCCCCTCCGTACGCACCCCGGCCGCGCGCAAGGATTGCATCACATTAAAAGCCGTTTCATTACACGACGGGCCGAGTGAAACCATATAGACACTTTTCTCCGGCTGCGCGGGCACTTCCCCACGGGAAGCAATTACCCGTTCTACGCCCATCGCCCAGCCGACAGCAGGGGTCATCGGACCGCCCATATTTTTAATCAGTCCGTCATATCTGCCACCGGCAGCAATTGCATTTTGAGAGGTGTCCCCTGCCTGAAATTCAAATACGGTGCGGCTATAATAATCCAGTCCGCGCACCAGCATCGGATCTACAATAAAATCAATTTTACCCTTCAGCAAGCGTTGTACTTCGTCAAAGTGTGCCTGACATTCCGGGCACAGCGTCAGGGTAGGCACGCGGCCTGCAAAGCGGTGTCCGTCAATTTTGCAATCCAACACCCGTAACGGATTTTTTTCCAGGCGCGTTTGGCAATTTTCACACAACGTATCTTTTTCTTTCGCAAGAAAATCAATAAGGGCTTGGCGATAGAGCGGACGGCATTTATCGCATCCTAAACTGTTGATTTTGACAGAATAGTTTTTTGCGCCAAAAGCCGACACAATATCTTTTAACATTAAAATCATTTCCGCGTCAGCCGCCGGAGCGGAATTGCCAATTGACTCGGCACCGATTTGTTCAAACTCGCGGTAACGGCCCGCTTGCGGGCGTTCGGCCCGGAACATATTTCCTATATAAAAGAATTTTTGCACCGGTGCAGCTTGCGTGAAATTATTCTCTAAATAGGCACGCACCACGCCCGGGGTACCTTCGCGGCGAATGGCCAGTTGCCGATGTCCGGCATCTTCAAACGCGTACATTTCTCTTTGCACAATGTCGGTG
>JAZNEO010000041.1:0-1693 GCA_045588685.1 Candidatus Avelusimicrobium sp.
TTATAAGACATACTGTTACCTCCTGATGAACACTTGGTTTTCGGTTACAGGACATAGTATTTGCAGTTGCATTTGATTTATACACTTCCTTTTTTTGTTGCAAGCAAAGAAGCAAACACGCTGACAGACAGTGCAAGCAAAATAACGGAAATCGAACCGGCCGTCGAAATCGTACGATTAAACATAAGAGCCACCAGCTTTATTCCGGTAAAAATCAGCACTGTGGCAATTCCGTATTTCATGTACACAAAGCGGTTTGCCAGCTTTTCCAACCCGAAATACATTTGCCGTAAGCCCAAAACAGCCAATAAATTTGATGTATAAACAATGACAGGATTTGTAGTAACCGAAAAAACCGCCGGTACGGAATCAATGGCAAAAATAATATCCGACAACTCTACCACCACCAAAACCACAAACAACGGTGTGGCATGGCGATATTTCTTTCCCGCCGCATTCTCTTTTCCTCTTACGGATTTTTTTTCTTTTAGAACAAAAAAGCAACTTCCGCAATACGTTTCCGTTACCGGCACAAACCGCTGTACCAGACGCATTCCCCAAGAATTCTCTCCCCGTTCTTTTTCCTCCTGACTAAAAACCATTTTAACCCCGTTCATAACCAATACCATTCCAAACAAGTATAGAATCCATTCAAATCGAGAGACAACCGCCACCCCGAATAAAACAAATACCAGACGCAACACCGCTGCTCCGATAATTCCATAGTGCAACACTCGGTGTCTATACTGTTCCGGCACCCCGAAGGATGTAAAAATCGTCAAGAAGACAAACAAATTGTCTACGCTCAGACTCAGTTCAATCAAATATCCTCCCAAGAAATCAAGTGCAATATCCTGTCCCGCAAACAAATATAAACAAAGGTCCGCTACTAATGCTACAATAATCCACATCGTCCGTTGTCCCTTCGACTTTCCGTGCTCTTCCTTTTACTATATGCGTTTTTGCCTTGTCTCTTCCCGCTTTTCTTTATTTTGTTTTACTGTTTCTTTATACTTTTTTAATTGCTTTTTACCGACAGATGCTATATTATAAGGATGTGTTAAAGATTCCCCTAAGTCTTTGACACGATATAACCCCTTATTAATATTTATACTCCCCTCATGAAAGGCTGCCTTCCCCGGCAGCCTTTTTACTTTCTATTTTCCGAACTTTTACTTGCAAATATTGGATATATCGGGTATAATAGGAATGTTTTAGTGCTTATGCACTATCGCAAATGTGCCGTATGTTCCGGCATGGGAAAGGATTTTATTTTATGAGCATTTTATGTGTTTCGGATTTGAACCATGGCTTCGGCGACCGTACCCTGTTAAAGGATGTTTCCTTCCGTTTGTTAAAGGGAGAACATGTCGGCTTAATCGGTGCCAACGGCGAAGGCAAATCCACCTTCTTAAACATTATTACCGGAAAGATGATGCCGGACGAAGGAAAGGTTGAATGGGCAAAGGATGTCCGCGTGGGATATCTGGACCAGCACTCGGTATTACAGCCGGGCATGACCATCCGCGATGTCTTAAAGTCCGCATTTGAATTTCTCTATGATGTAGAAGCCCGTATGACCGAGCTTTGCGCCGCCATGGGAGAAGCTTCCGACGAAGAGCTGCCGGGAATGATGGAGGAGTTCGGCAATATTCAGGATTTGCTGGATGTACACGACTTCTATATTATTGAT
>JAZNEO010000042.1:0-4916 GCA_045588685.1 Candidatus Avelusimicrobium sp.
GAGGAGCGGGGTTTAGATTGTTCTTCTAAGATTAGAAGTTAATCAACATACCGATTTGGCCTTTGATGTTGTCTTTGTGGAAGGCATCTTTATAAGTAGTGCCGGCAACGACTTCATCATTACCATACTTGGCATAACCTAAACCGGCAAATAATTGCACATATTCATTGTGCGTATATTTGGCGGTTAAATCAGCTTCCCAAGTAGAGGCATGGTGAGCATAGCGATCTTGGAAGGAATAGCCATCCAAGGAGAAGGTCCATTTTTCAAACGGGTTAAAATCAACACCCAAGTTGAACATACGGACACCTTCACCGGAGTATTGTCCGATTTGACCAGCCAATCTATGACCAATGATCAAACCCGGAGTATAGTTGCCCCAAGCCAAGAAGTTTTCATGTTCATACAAGAAAGCACCGCGCACGGCAAATTCGTTGATGTCCAATTTGGCATCAGCTTTTACCATGTAACCGGTATCTTCGTGTTCTTTGATTAAGCGGTCACCGCCATAGTTGCGGGCATATTCTACGCTAAATAAACCAGCTTCCGGAGTGAAGCTCAATTTAGCACCATACAAGCCGGCATCTTTATCAGTGTTACCGTCCGGATTGAGCACGGTGATTTTTTCGAAATTGTAGATGTAAGCTTGCAATTTGACTGCATCGGTAACGTTCAAGCGGAAGTCACCACCCATGATTTTGGTACCATCAGCAAGACCGCCCAACACATTGGCTCCACCTACAACGCCCACTTTACCAGCGATGAAGGTAAATGCTTTTACATCATCGGCATAGGTCAATTTGACCGCATCCAAAGATTGAGCATAAGCGGCACGAGTTTCCGCATTGTAGTGGTTCGGGCCAACGTACATGACAGCGCTATCTTCGTCACCATAGAATTGGCGGCCGACGGTCGCTTCTAAGCAATCAAATAAGTTAGACAACACCACATTGGCGTTGGATACTCTTACCTGTTGTTCATAAGCATTGATGGTATCACCATCCATATCACCGTTCCAAGTATCAGCATATTGGAACAAGATATTGGCGGTTACATCTTCTACCAAGTTGGCAGATAAACCAGCCAATACACGGGTGTGTACACCATCGTTATAATACGCCGGGTCGGTGTTATGGTTAACATCAGAGGCGATGGTTTGAATTTCGCCAATGAGGTTTACGTTTTTCAATACATCAGCGCTTGCGGGGAAGGCCACAGCAGCGACCAACAGCAAGCCTAGTAGTTTCTTCATGCAGTACTTCCTCCTTATTAGTTTTAAACTACCCTACACCTAGATTAAAACTTTTTGAGAAACATTTTGCAAGTCCTTTTTTAATTTACTATTGACAAACAGCCAGCAAGACTGCTATCCTATGTCCCGTTTTGGGCTTGCCACGGCGCTCCCAAATCATTATACTGTAGGAAAGGAATCAATATATAAGGAGAGAAAATATGTTTTGTACAAAACGAGGATTTACTTTAATTGAATTAATGGCAGTGGTGCTGATTATCGGCATTCTGACTGCTATTGCCGTTCCGCAATATACCAAATCAGTCCGCCGGGCCGAAATGTTAGAAGGGCTCACCAATGGAAAAACATTATTAGATTCCG
Organism: Candidatus Avelusimicrobium sp.; assembly: GCA_045588685.1. Lineage (GTDB taxonomy): Bacteria > Elusimicrobiota > Elusimicrobia > Elusimicrobiales > Elusimicrobiaceae > Avelusimicrobium. The sequence goes on from JAZNEO010000042.1 coordinate 1,613, forward strand.
CGGTTCGTTTTAAATCCGTTAACAGTGAAGCTCCTACTAATTTTAATCAGATAGATGCTTCGTTTATCGGAGCGGATAGCTTTTCCGGCTCGTCTATTGATGATGGAAACTTTACCTATGAACTACCAAAAGTAGACAACAAATACGACCGCGTGCGCGTGATTAGTAATAAGGGAGACTATTATTTGGACTTTATTTATCCTTCCCATGATACTAACGGCGTCTATGCACCCATAAAGTGTTGCCCTACAAACGTCCAGGAAGGCAGTTGGCTTTGTAATACTATGGGCGGAGCAGTTGATCTAACTGATAAGTTTCAATGTAGGGAAATTAAACGATAATTATTTTGTGTCCAAAACCCTCGCTTTTGGCGAGGGTTTTTATTTGTGATAATGCTTGCGGGGCGGCTTACCCAAACGCTTTTGTTTAGAGGAGCGTGGGGGTAGACCGGATATTTCTTTTTGTTTTTTACTGCCCACCTTGACTACGTGAAAGCCATATTTTTCTACGGGGGTCGGGGTCTGGTTGGGCACAGCAGATGGCACCTGTTTCTTTTTACGGGGTGTTGGTTTAGCGGTAGGAGCCTGTTTAACCGGTACGTCTGATTTAGCAACGGCTACTGGCTGTTTAGGGGCAGGGCGAGTTTTGGAAGAAGCCGGATGCGTGCCTGCCACAAATTTGGGCTTTGGCAAAGGGCGGGCGGTTTTGGTCAGTTGCGTCACTTTGCCCAAATGACAGACGCGGCAAATTTCTTTCCATTTGCTATCGTCTTCCTCTAATATAAAGGAAAGAGCCGTTCCCACGCTTCCGGCGCGGCCGGTGCGGCCAATGCGGTGTATATAATCTTCGGCACATTGGGGCAAATCATAATTAATCACGCAAGACATTCCGTCCACGTCCAGTCCGCGCGCCGCCACATCCGTAGCCACCAAAACGGGTACCGTACCGGCCCGGAAAAACTCCATCACTTGCCGGCGGCGATTTTGGCGCAAATCCCCATGCAAAGCATTGGCCTTAATACCATATTGTTTCAGCTGTTTGGCTAGCTTATCGGCCAAATGTTTACTTTTGACAAATACTAAAATCTGCCCGCGCCGCGTTTCCAGTTCCACCAACAACTGAGCCAATCTTTCCCGCGTAGCTAAACGCACCACCTGTTGCACCACTAAATCCACCGGACGGGTAACTGAGCCAATTTGCACCCGCACCGGATTAATCAAAAGCCCCCCTGCCAGTTGTTCAATTTCTTTGGGCAAGGTAGCTGAAAATAATAATGTTTGGCGCGGAGTCGGTAAGGCTGTACAAATTTTTCGCACGTCCGGGATAAACCCCATATCTAACATCCGGTCGGCTTCATCCAATACCAAAAAAGCAATGTTTTTGAGGTTCATACTTTTATGAATGATATGGTCTATAATCCGCCCCGGCGTGCCGATAATCAGGCGCGGTTTCCGGCGCAGCAGTGCATATTGTTTATGTATATTTTCTCCGCCAATAATCAGCACTGATAGCAGTTCTTCCTGTGGCACAATACTTTCCAAGGCCGCTTGTGTCTGTTGCGCCAGTTCCCGTGTGGGAGATAAAATTAAGGCCGCCGTATCCGGCCGCGCTTGCAAATGGGTAATAAGCGGCAATAAAAAAGCAAAGGTTTTCCCTGTCCCGGTTTGGGCAGTAGCCAACACGTCCCGTCCTTTCAGCGCAGGCGGCAAGGACGACTGTTGCACTTGGGTCGGAGCGGTAATGCCCAGCCGTGCCAACGCGGCTTGCAAGTCTGGACTTAATGCTTCAAATGCGCTCATAGAGCTTCCTCTTTTCCGGCTAAAATTGCCTCGCATTGCTCCTGCAAAAACAGCCACCGTTCTTCCGCATTGGAAATCTGGTCGCCCAGTAGCGCCAGTTCAATGCTATTGTCCGCGTCATAGCACACCAAGAGGGCATTTTCCAATTCTTGTTTGCGGTGATTTAATTTTTCCAGTTTTTTATCCAGTTCCCGAATTTCTTTTTTAAGCGGCGCTAAAGCAGCCCGGCGTTGGGCGGCATTTTGGCGGCGGGCCTGCGCGGAGTTTTCTTTGTCACTGCCGTCGCTGGCTCCTTTGTCATTTTTCTTGAGCAAGCTGGCTTTATAATCTTCCAAATCGCCCCGGTAAATTTGACAGGTGCCCCCTTTGACAAGCCACAGCGTATCACAAGCCATTTCAATCACATGCAAATCATGCGTAATCAGCACCACGGCCCCTTCATATTGGTTCAGCGCTTCTAATAACGCTTGCCGGGAAAGAATATCTAAATGGTTGGTAGGTTCGTCTAAAATGAGTAAATTGGGGGCATCTTTGGTAATCAAAGCCAGTAATAAACGGCTCTTTTCTCCACCAGACAATTTGGCAATTAAGGTATCGGATTTGGCTTTATTTAAGCCAAACGCTCCCAGTTGCGCACGGATTTGCGTTTCGCTGGTGCCCGGAGGCATCAGTTGCGCTAACATTTCAAAAGGGGTTTTTTCTACGTCCAGCTCTTCTGTCTGATGCTGGGAAAAATAGGCAATTTTAATTTTTTTGGCAATCGTCATACGCCCGCTCATCAGTAGTAAGCGGTGAGAAAGCACTTTTGCTAGTGTAGATTTCCCGTTTCCGTTGGCCCCCAAGAGCGCGATGCGGTCGTCCGGTTCAATGCGTAAGGTAAGATGTTGCAAAACCGGTTTATCCTCATATCCGGCTACTGCCTCTTCTAGGGTAATGAGGGCTTGCGTCAACGGAGCCGGAGAGGGAAAGTGAAAATGGATTTCCGGGTCTTTAATCACTTCCGGCGGGTCGCCCAGTTTTTCAATCATTTTGATACGGCTTTGCGCCTGTTTGGCTTTGGTAGCTTTATAACGGAAACGGTTCACAAAACTTTGCAAATGTGCCACTACCCGTTCATGCTTGGCCGCCGCCAACCGTGCTCCTTCCTGTTCTGCTTCGCGGGTGCGTTCATAGGTATCATAATTGCCGTTATAGAGCTTTAATTGGGCTTGTTCCATATGCACAATTTTATCGCACAAACGGTTTAAAATATGACGGTCATGGCTGATAAGCAGTACGGTTTTATCGGTTTTAGCCAAATAATTTTCCAGCCAAGTGGCGGTTTCCAAATCTAAATGGTTAGTCGGTTCGTCTAGCAGTAGGCAATTACTGGGCGCATATAAGGTGGCGGCCAGGTTCGCACGCACTTGCCAACCGCCGGAAAATTCTTGTAAAGGGCGGTCAAAATCTTCATTTACAAACCCAAGTCCACTTAAAATAGCACTGGCACGCGCCGTAGCGGAATG
>JAZNEO010000043.1:0-4846 GCA_045588685.1 Candidatus Avelusimicrobium sp.
ATGGCTACGATCCGACTTAGATGATAATGTGTAACAGAGAAGTTACGAAAATTTAAATTTTCCGTATGCGTGCGTGCAGAGCTTACATAGATGATATCTTTACCAGCCGTCCTATTTTGGGCGGCTGTTTTTATGGAGTCATATTTTCCTAGTTAAACAAATAGATAGTTTTACGTGCCTAAAAAGGTACAATATAGCTATCTATATAGAAAGGAGTTTGTATGCTAAAAAAATCATTTTTTTCTCTTTTATTTATTAGTTGTTTTTCACTGGCGGGGGCGGAGCCGTTGCAAGTGGTATCTGTTTCTCCCAAGGGAGATGTTTCTCATGCCGGAAAGCGGGCCATCCAAGTTACCTTTAATCAACCGGTCGTGGCTTTATCGGAAAAAAACGCTTTTGCTCAAGGAAACTGTCCGCTGGTTATTACGCCTGCCGTTGCCGGCACTTGCCGATACACAGGTACTCAAACCTTACAATTTGAACCTGCTGAAAACTGGAAAAACGCTACAGAGTATACAATTTCTTTACCGGCCGGATTTTCTTCTTCCGTGTCTAAACAGAAACTAGCCAAAGAGGAGAGCTGGTCTTTTACGACCCCTCGTCCGTCGGTGCAACAGGTGCTTCCCAGCTCCAACGAACAATGGATTGATGTGCGCCCTATCATTTATGTCAAAATGTCTCAGCCGGTAGATTTAGAAAATGCTAAACAAGCTTTTCATTTGACTTATCCGTTAGCGGCCCAAGAGCCCAGCTGGTGGGAGCGTATCAAAGCGTATGTACGGTCAGAAAATTTGCCGTCTAATTCACAAGTGGCAGAAGTGCCCGTGACATTGCGCCGTCTTACCGCCAAAGAAAAAGAAGATAATTATTCCTATTTAACTCATACCAATCAAGTGTTCGTTGCCGAAGTGCAAAAAGATTTACCGGTGCAAACACCTGTTACAATTACCCTTTCTAAAAATTTGCGCGGCACGGAAGGCCCTTTGGGTCTAGCAGAAGATTTTACTTCTGTTTTTCATACCTATCCTAAACTTCAAGTGGCCGGAGCCAATGTGGAGGGGTGTTTGCCATTCGATGCACATATAGATTTCACTTCTCCGGTGCGCTTATCAGATTTAATGAAGCATGTGACGATTTCCCCGCAGGCGGCTTTGGCCGAGATTACAGAGCAAGAAGCCCAAACTTTAGGATATCAACGTTACGTGCCGGAAAAGCAGGAAGAAGAAAAACCTGTTTCACATCCGGTGCAATTGCCCGCCGGTACGGGTTACTTTGTCATGCCTCTTTCTTTCTTGCGTTTGCAACCGCATCAACCGGTCACCGTTACGATTGATAAAGATTTGACAGATATTTATGGGCAGAAGTTGGGGCAGTCTCGCACGTTTACAGTAACTAATAACGGGTATTGTCCCGCGGTCGTTTTTAAGGGAGGAACCGGTGTATTAGAAAGCTATTTGCCAGCCCGTCATCCGATTGATGTGCTCAATGAGGAAGCGGTTGAAGTATATGCTGCCCGGTATGGAAAAGAAACTTTTATTCCGTTTGCACAAAAAGATATTCCTTATTGCAAACAAGCGGAACTGGATAAAGCGGCGGTGCAGTATAACGGAAAATATGATTTCCATATTTCTGCCGACAAAACTAAAAAAACTTATTTAGATTTATCACGCTTTCACCCCAGTGCCCATGAGAGCATTATTTTTTCACAAGTACGGGTTCCCAGTGCGCATCGGGCAGATGGTTATTGTTGGGTGGGCGCTACGGATAATATTACCGATTTGGGAGTTACTCTTAAAACTTCCCAAGAAAATACGTTAGTGTGGGTTACCTCTTTACAAACAGGCGAGCCGCAAGGTAATTTGAACGTAGAACTCAAAGACAGCTCCAACCGCACGGTATGGAGCGGTAGCACCGATGCGAACGGGCTAGCTTGGGCTCCCGGGTGGAAAGAGTTAAATGTAAAAGCCGCCAATCGTTGGAGCCGTCCGGTTTTATATGCCTTTGTCAGTAGTGTGGGGGGAGACGCGGTATTAGCCAGTGACTGGAACGACGGACTGGAACTGTGGCGTTTTAATATCAATTATGATTATTCTCCGCAGGATAGTACACTTAAAACCGCGCTTTTTACAGACCGTGGAGTATATCGTCCGGGAGAGACAGTCCATCTAAAGGGACTTACGCGTCAGTTGAAAAAAGGAGCCTGGCAATTACCGGATGCTTCCAAGGCATTGGTTAAAATTTACAATTCCCGCGGAGATGAGGTGTTTAAGCAAACAGTCCACTATCAAAAAGGATCGTTTGACTGGTCTTTCGTTCTGCCTAAAGAAGCCACAACAGGTACCTGGCAAGCATATGCAGTGCCTGAGAATAGCGAGGAAGATACCATTTACTCTTTTCAGGTAGAAGCTGTCAAACAAGCAGATTTTGAAGTGAATGTACGTGAATTGCAGCCGTCATATATCGGCGGACAAAAAGCCGAATTTACTGCATCAGCTCAATATCTTTTTGGAGCACCGGTAGCCGGCGGAAAAGTAAAATGGACCGTGCGCCGGGCCAATGAATGGTTTGACCCAAAAGGGTATGATGATTATATTTTCTTTCCCTATTTCTTGTCGCGGGAAGATCAAACAAAAGATGGCTTGTTGGTGGAATCTTCGGGAGAGTTAGATGAACAAGGAAAAATTAATTTTTCAGTTCCGTTGCCCAAAGTATCTCGCATGCAAATGTTGTACGCAGAGGTAGGCGTACAAGCTCCCACCGGCCAAGAATTGTTTGCCAGAAAAAGTATCCCTTTGTATCCGGCCGAATTTTATTTGGGAGCTTATATGGAACGCTGGTCAACCGAAGTGGGAGAACCTGTCAAAGCGCAGTTACTTGCAATCAATGACAAAGGTAAACGCATTGGACCCGTGCAGGTTAAAGCCACGATTGAAAAAGAAGAGTATTTATCCATTCGTAAAAACGGTCTCGCGGGCCGCTTAGAATGGGTAAGCCAGCGGCGCACGAAAAAGTATCCTTCCCAAACATTCACGGTCGGTATGGATGGATATGATTTTTCTTTCGTGCCGGACAAAGCCGGCAATTATTTGATTACCTTGTCGGCTAAAGACAGTCAAGGGCGCACCGTGCGCGGCGGTTTTGAAGTGACCGTATACGGGAAAGGCGAGGCCTATTGGAAGCAAAATGATGATGATATACTCCTGCTCAAACAGGATAAAAATTCTTATCAAATCGGAGATACGGCCCGTATTTTAGTGCAAAGCCCGTATGAAAATGCGACAGCACTTGTGAGCATTGAACAGAATGGAGTGTTAGACAGTTGGGTCACTCAAATTTCTGCCGGAGCTGATTCAATAGAGGTACCCATCAAAGCCAGTTATACGCCAAATGTATTTGCAAGTGTGACATTGGTGCGCGGCCGTGCCGAAAAAGCAGCTTACGACGAAGAAGGATTAGATTTAGCCAAACCGCAGGGAAAAACAGGATATGTACAGCTGATCGTTTCTCAAGAAGAACGGGAAATTGAAACAACGGTTTCTCCCGCTAAAACAGCGTACCGGCCCGGGGAGGAAGTGCGGGTCAAAATTAATACGCGGGTGCAAGATAAACCGACATCGGCCGAAGTAACATTTATGGCAGTAGATGATGGGATACTTTTGCTAACCGGTTATCAAGTACCTAATTTAATGAAAGTATTTTATTTCTTGCGGCCGTTAACTGTTTTAACAGCTGACAACCGTTCCTTTTTAATCGGGCAACGTAACTTCGGCGAAAAAGGAGAAAACCGCGGTGGCGGCGGTGGGTTAGGTAGTAAATTAGGCGGAGCGGATTTACGTAGCCATTTTGAGTTCACGCCCTACTTTAATGCGACCGTTCGTACCAATGACAAAGGAAAGGCAGAAGTGAAATTCAAATTGCCGGATAATTTGACGAAATTCCGTTTAATGGCAGTGGCATCTACCGTCAAAGAATTTGGCTCAGCAGAAGCCACCATTACGGTGTCAAAACCTTTGATGATTACGCCGAAAATGCCGCGTTTTGCCCGTCAATCAGATGAGTTTTCATGCGGCGCAGTAGTCTACAATTATGAAGATGAAAAAGGACTGATTACGGTCACAGCGCGTGCTTCCGGTGCAGTCGCACTGGCAGAAAAAACGCAACAAATTCACGTGCAAAAAGGAGCCGCACAGGAAGTAACGTGGCCGTGTCAGGCTAAGGAGCTGGGGCAGGCAAGTGTGATCTTTACCGCCAAGGGAGCCAAAGAAGAAGATGCTGTGCAACATGCGTTTTCTGTTATCCCCGTTGAAAAACAACAGACACTGGCATTGTACAGCGCTACAGAAGACACCCAAACCCAGCAACTGGAGAAACCGGCTTCTGTCAATCCGCAAGTACCCAGTACCGTAAATCTTTCACTCGCTTCTACGGCACTACTGAATTTACGGGGAAGCATGTTGTATTTGCTCACGTATCCGTATGATTGTTTAGAGCAGAAAATGTCTAAAATTTGGCCGGTTATAGAAGGCGCTGATCTGATAAAAGATTTTAAGTTGGGTGACACCACTTCCTATCGGAAAAAAACGCAGGAAATTTTAGATGAAATACCCTCATATCAGCACAGTTCCGGCGGATTGGGTTATTGGCCACAAGTACAGCCCGATCCATACGTAACGGCTTATGCTTTGCAGACCGCTTATCACGCTCAAAAAGCAGGTTACAAAGTACCTACGGACTCTTTGAAAAAAGCTAGAACTTGGTTAAAGGGTATTTTTAACAGTAACAAAATGCAAGCTTATCCATACTCATCTTCGGAAAACCAAACCGTAAAGTCGGAGGCCAAGCGGTC
>JAZNEO010000044.1:0-2668 GCA_045588685.1 Candidatus Avelusimicrobium sp.
ATATCCACGTGAAGTCCGGAGAAATTGTGGGTTTGTTGGGCCCCAACGGTGCCGGGAAAACAACTACTTTTTACATGATGGTTGGCTTTATTCGACCGACTCAAGGCAAAGTGTTTATTGACGAGGAAGAAGTGACCCCGCTTCCTATGTATGAACGGGCACGCCATGGCCTGGGATATCTGGCGCAAGAGCCCACCATTTTTAAAGGTTTAACGGTAGAAGAAAACTTGCTGGCCGTACTGGAGCGCATTTTGGATGATAAAAAAGCCCAAAAAAATCGCGTAGATGAATTGCTAGAAGAATTTGGACTTACTAAATTGGCACGCCAAAAAGCATGGACCTTATCCGGTGGTGAAAAACGCCGTATGGAAATTGCCCGCTGTATGATTAGCAACCCGCAAATCATTTTGCTGGACGAACCATTCGTAGGAATTGACCCCATCACGGTATCGGATCTGCGTCAGATGATTTTCAAACTAAAAGACAAAGGGATTGGCGTATTAATTACGGATCATAACGTACGCGAAACCCTGCCTTTGACCGAACGAGCCTATTTGATTTACGATGGTAAAATTCTGGTAGAAGGCAATCAAGATACATTGATTAATGACCCTAATGCCCGCCGCTTATATTTAGGAGAAGATTTTAAAATGTAAAATCTTTCGGCATAAGAAACCCCGTCTTGTGTGGACGGGGTTTTTTATCATAATTACGACTTGCGTTGACTCATCTTACTTGCCTCAAAGTTCTTTTGTTTTATTTTCTCTATCATATCTTTTGGAATATTATTCTTCTTTAATACCTCTTCATAAGACGCACTCTCTGCTTTAGGAGTGGTGGCCACTTGGCTACCCTTATTAGCGGCGTTGGCGTCTTTACCCAGTCCCTTTTCCCCCTTTCCTAATTTATTAGCCTTTGGGACATCCGTAGTATTTGGAGCTAACGTTTTGGCATTTTTATACGAAGCGTAACTTCCACCGGACGGTATCGCCTGCCCTCCTGTAGAGGCGGGTTGCAGCGTAGGAACCGTGGTGGGACGGACCACTTGGACCGTGGTAGGAGTATGCGTGACTTGCACTGTCGTAGTAGGTTGTTTTACAATTTGATTGCTACGAGGCTGTTGTATCACGGTATTAGTAGTAGGGTGTGTTACGGTCACGTTCGTTTGGGGCGCCGCCCATAACATCACCATACTAGCCATAAATCCTATTGTAAAGAATGTTTTTTTCATATAAATTCCTCTCTTTTACAGTATAAACTACTAGGCACTCGTTTTCAAGCATTTTCTTGGCGGAAAATTTCTGTAGCACGAATAAAAATACCGTGACACCAAGCAATCGCCATTGCGAAATTGGTCACCGGAACGCCGGCCGCAACCAAACGTTGCAACCGTTGCAAAATTTGTTGCCGTGTTACCATACAGCCGCCGCACTGTAAGGCCAATTTATAGCTGGATAAATCTGCAGGTAACGGGTCTAAATTCGACACCGTTTCAAAATGCAATTTCTTCCCTGTCTTTTTTTGTAGCCAAGCCGGAATTTTAACTCGGCCAATATCATCACATTTATTGACACTATGCGTACAGGATTCCAACACCAAAATTTTGTCTCCTTCCTGCAAAGTATCAATTTGAGGCGTACTGCGTAAAAATAGATTAAAGTCACCCTTTAATCGGGAAAATAAAATGCTAAAGCTAGTCAGCGCAATATGCGGGGGAACAACTTGATTGACTTGTCCAAAAGCCTGTGAATCCGTCACCACCAGCTTAGGATGATGGTGTATCAAATAATCTGCCAGTTCTGCCGGTTGCAGACAAGTCGTTACCGCGTGTAAATCCAGCAACCCGCGCAAGGCTTGTACTTGAGGTAAAATCAGGCGTCCTTGCGGAGCCGAGGCATCTATGGGGGTGACCAATAACACTTCATCTCCGGCTTGAATAAATCCACCAAACAAATCTTCCTGTTGGTAGGCAGTTGACGGCATATGCCGAATTAATGCTTCCAATACATCAGCTGTATCGGCTTGCTTACACGAAAATTCAACTACCTCTGCTCCCGCCAGTTGCGCAGGAGCCGACGGAAACAAATCCGCTTTATTATGTACGATGAAAAAAGGAATTTTTTGGGCACGGAAAATTTCTGCCCACGCTTGTTCGTATGTACCAAATTCGGTTGCAAAAACCAGAACAGCCAAATCAATTTGTTCTACGACCGCTCTAGTTTTCTTAATACGCTCGGCCCCCAGTTCAGAAGTATCATCTATACCGGCCGTATCGATAAAAGTAACCGGGCCTAGCCCTAAAATTTCTATATTTTTTTTGACCGGATCCGTAGTCGTTCCGGCCACAGCAGACACCAAGGACGTTTCTTGTCCTGTCAGCGCATTAATGAGGGAACTTTTCCCCACGTTCATACGTCCAAAGATGCCGATATGCGGTCTATTGAGTTGTACCATACACAAATTATACTAACTTTTTTTCATACTTTTCTGGCTTGTAACGCTGTCATTATGTATAATAAAAGAAATAGATTTTAGAGGTGAGTATGACAAAACCCCATTGTAAAGTATGTACAAAAACCGTACCATCTGAAACTCAGTTCAATGAATATTTGAAAGAACGAGCTAAACTCGTAGAAAAAAATCTAACCAAATGGATTGATAAAATTCC
>JAZNEO010000045.1:0-1701 GCA_045588685.1 Candidatus Avelusimicrobium sp.
TGTGCCTGCGGTACGCGGGCCGATTGAGTGCTTACCAATAACTCACATTTTAAAACAAGTAGAACAAAAAGTCGCTCAGGGATACCCCGAAATTACCTTACTGGGACAAACAGTCAATGCATGGCAAGAAAAAGAAAATACATTTGCAGATTTACTGCTAAAAGTGGCCGAAGTGCCCGGTGTACAACGGGTTCGTTTTGTCAGTCCGCATCCGGCGTTTATTACCCCGGCGTTTCTGAAGGCTGTGTCCGGTCAACCCAAAATTGCCCGGCACATTCACTTGCCGGCACAAAGCGGCTCTAGCAAGGTTTTGCAAGAAATGAAACGCGGGTATACACGGGAATTGTATTTAGAAAAAATTACCGCCTTGAAAGAACTTGGTTTCTCTATCAGTACCGATTTGATTGTCGGTTTTCCCACAGAAACCGAACAAGACTTTGAGCAAACTCTTTCTTTAGTAGAACAAGCCGGTTTTGCGACAGCTTATTGTTTCAAATACTCCCCGCGCCAAGGCACACCTGCGGCTCAATTGCCGTTATTAACTGAAAAAGTATTGGAACAAAGGTTAGATATTTTGTTAAATAAAGTAAGAGGCTTGGCCGAGACTGCTTATCAGCAGCAAGTAGGCACCGTAAAAGAAGTATTGATGGAAACGGAAAACAAAGGCCGCAGTTCAGATAATTTTTGGGTTCAGACCAAAAAAAGCTATACTGTAGGAAAGGTTATAAAAAGCGATATAGAAAGATCAGACGGAACTTTACTTTTTACGAGGGATTAATATGAACAAACCAAACTTTGAAGAAAAAAGAAAACATCGCCGCATGCCGGTCATTAGCAATTTAATTGAACCGGTAAATTTGTTTTATAAAACCAGCGATGGCAAGGAAACCTCTTTGGTGGCTATTTTAGCTGATTTGTCTGCTTCCGGTATGCGCATGATTAGTTTCTTGGGAGCTCCGATGGCTGAAACCTTTTCTATTAGCTTACAATTACCGGGCATGGCCAAAATGGAAATTCAGGCACGTATGGCATGGGTCAAGCAAAAAGAAAATGTGTACACCGTGGGTATTGAATTTACGAATATGAAACCGGAAAATGCAGCGGCTATCAGTGCTATGGCAGATGATTTTAACGATTGCGACACCCGCATTTTACTGCGCTTGCCGGAAGTATGCGTAGAGAATTGTAAGGCTTGCCGTATCTGCAATAAAATTCAGAAAGACGAAACGTTGTTTGACTAAACTTCCTCGTTTTACAAGCCCGCTTCGGCGGGCTTTTTTATGTATTGTGGGAGCGTATTTATTACAATATATATATGAAACCAATTGTCATCATCGGCCCGACGGCCAGCGGAAAAACAGAATTGGCATTAGCTTTGGCCCACCGCTTGCACAGCCCAATTATTTCCGCTGATTCCCGCCAAGTATATCAGCAACTTACCGTCGGCACCGCCAAACCGGAAGGCGTTTGGCAACAGGGCACTTATTGTGTAGCAAACATTCCGTATCATTTAGTTGATTTTTTACCGCCGGATCAAACGTTTGATGCTTCGTCTTTCTGCACGAAAGCCCGGGCTTTGCTTCAGACACATTCCGACACACATTTTATTATTGCCGGCGGAACGGGGATGTATATACATGCATTATTTGTAGGACTAGATCCGCTCCCTCCTTCCAATGCCGCTTTGCGTGCCGAACTGAC
>JAZNEO010000046.1:0-4354 GCA_045588685.1 Candidatus Avelusimicrobium sp.
TACTATGAGCACAGGGCCCGTGTAATGTTTTGCGGTTTTATAAATGGGCACCGCAGGAGTAGTGGCTAAAAACGCACGCCCGACTTTCAGTCCGTTAGATAAAGTAATATATTCCGGAATATGCTTTGTATTATAGCGCACACCAAATAAATCGCCCTTAGCCGTATCTTCTGTAAGTTCGGGGGCGGGGGACATCAGCACAATGGTTTGTATCTTATCTGCTCCTAGTTCGCCGGCTAGCATAGCCACTACCACAGCCCCCATAGAGTGTCCCGCCATGGAAACAGATTGCACTTGCGGCAATTGGGCGGCATAACCGTACACACGGCGGGCATCCTCCAATTCATTGGGGATAGTCATATCCAAAAAAGAACCCTCGCTCTGCCCATGTCCGTTAAAATCAAAAAGTAACGTAGCGATACCGCGCTCATTGAGTTGCTTAGCAAGGTCTGTTAGCAAATACATCTCTTTACTGGCATTAAACCCATGTGCAATGATAACTAGCGGATAATTCTTTTTATTTTTCGGGGCTTGCAAAACGGCAGACAATTTTCCATGGTCACCGTCGATGATGAAATCTTTACGTACCGGCTGACTGGCACAGGCCGCCAGCAATGTTAAAGTAACACTTAATAAAAGTAATTTTCTCATATTGGTCCATAAAACTATCGTATGTGACATCTGCGCTATTCTATAAACGCAAAGATTATTTCCTACGTGTCTATACGAGTAATACTAGTAAAACCCTAGTTTATAATTGCGCCAGCGGGACAAACAAAGCGGCATAAACCACAGCCTACACAACGCGTTTTATCCACCTGTAAAAATCCGTCTTCCAAGCGCAATGCTTGGTGCTCGGACTCCGTACAAATCGTTACACATTTGCCACAACGAACGCACTTTTCGTGATCTATTTTCGGATAGGAAAGCGGCGTTTTTTGTAATGATTTATGAGGAGCAATCAGTTCAATTGCTTTATTTTTAAGAGCATTAATATCGGCAAAACCTTTCTCTTCCAAATAAGCCTGTAATCCCTTGAGCATAGGGCCGATAACCTTATACCCATTTAACATAACTTCCGTGCAAATTTCTACCGCATCGGAACCGACGGCAATATACTGGGCCGCATCTTCCCAAGACGAAATACCGCCTTGTCCCAAAATAGGCAAAGAGCTTGCTTGCCGTATTTGTGCCACGCAGCGCAGGCCGATAGGACGCACGAAAGGGCCGGAACACCCGCCGAAAGTCGTTTTGCCGTTTACATCCAACATGGGACGCAACGTACTTAAATCTATTCCCATAAAACCTTGTACAGTGTTAATGGCCGCCAATCCGTCGGCTCCGGCCTTTTCCACCGCGCTGGCAATGGCAACAATATTAGTTACATTCGGCGAGAGTTTTACAAAAACAGGCTTTTGTGCCACTTCTTTTACCCAACCCGTAATCTGAGCCGATATCTCCCTATCCGTACGGTTAGGGATACCTGTTCCTTTTTCCGGCATACCGTGCGGGCAGGAAAAGTTCAGTTCAAAAGCATCTGCGGGCGTATCATTTAGCGTTTTGGTAAGCGTCTGCCAAGCGGTTTTATCCACCGGAGACATAATACTGGCAATGACCACTTTCGTCGGATGTTTTTGCTTTAAATATTTGATACCATCGCACCAGTATTTTACGGTTTGGTGGCTTAAAAGTTCAATATTTTGAAAGCCGATAATGCGCTTTTTATCTGTGAGCGTGGCATAGCGCGGGCTCGCTTCAATCATTTCCAAATCGTCGGGCGTAATGGTTTTTAATACGGCACCGCCCCAGCCCAATTCAAAAGCCTTATCAATACTTTCAATTAGTGCAGTCGGAGGGGCAGAGGCGAGTAAAAACGGGTTTTCAAAATCTATTCCTAAAATATTTGTATGTAATGTCGCCATAAGACAGCTCCTTACTCCACGTCAAAATTGAAATAGGTGTCCGGATAGGGTTCGTTTTTAAGCGTAAAATGCCACCACTCGGAATCCAGCGTATTAAAACCGGCCTTGACCATGGCATCACGCAAAATTTTACGGTTTTTCTTTTGTTTCTTGGTCAGTTTTTTATAGTCGGGGTGGGAAATTTCGCTAAACAAATCAAAGGTGCCTCCCATATCTACAAAAGAACCGTCCTGTTTAATAATCGTTAAATCAATCGTACTGCCGCGCGTGTGCCCCGATTTGGGCATAATATACATACCGGCAATCAAGTCCGATTTTTTAAGCGTAGGATAAAAACTCTTATCGCCGGGATCATTTGGATCATTGATCCACTCCACAAAATGGTCCACTGCTTTTTGCGGACGGTAAGAATCCCATACTAAAATGCGATATCCTTGAGCACGCAAATCGGCCGCGGCCACCGCCAAGGCTTGCAAGGCCTCTTTGGTCATGTAGGCCACCGGCGCATTATATCCTCTAATTTTATGACCCGTAAAGTTATAGGGAGAATAATAACGCAGATCAAACACAGCGTCATCAATGACATTATAAATTTTGTCAAATCCACTTTTATCAGTGGAGATAGTATCAGCAGTAGCTTGTGCAATACAAGCGAACAACAACACGCACATCAAAATAATTTTTTTCATACATACTCCTTTATAAAAAGATTAATTACGACTAAAATCGTTTGCTGACAAGCAACTGAAATAACAGATAACTTAAACGGCGGTTTCCATCCCCTTTAATAGCCGGCGGGGCATGACGTGTTAACTTGTCCGTGTCAAAATGGAAGGTATAATAGCGCGCCTCCAAACCCATAGACCAACCATTGCTTCCCAAATCAAACTCTAGTCCGCTACCTACAAACCACACCAGTGAAGTATCGGTAGCTTTTTTGTCATACTTAACCCCATGTTTATCAATATGTATGTCTTGCTGAGCGGAGGTAATGCCCAAACCAACTGGGATGTACCAACGAAATTTACTGGATGGATTGGCTGTTAAACGAGCGGAAAGCATAGCATTGAATAGACGAGTTGTATCATCAACATCCTCACTGGAGTGAAACAATTCTCCGCCTTCAAAATCTCCATGGGAAATATCTGCTCCCAATCCGACATACTCCGTTAACAAATAGTAATAAGACAAACCATATTCCACACCTAGCGTTCCCCAGTCTATACGGTCCGAATCCGAGTAAGATATACCGGAATTCTCCAATTGAAACCCCAGTCCTAACCGGCCTCCTACTATGTGCTGGCCTTGCGTCAACTGTGCAAAAGCCGGCAGCGCGCACAAAGCCAATACACAGAACAAAAGTATCTTCTTCATATGAACTCCTCTTATTCCCATTGTACTACATTATGCCGAGTAACTTATGCACTTTTTTCACAACCAGTTGTTTCGTATTTGTTTGCCATCGCAACTGATTTTCCGGGAGGAAAAGCATAAGTAGGGCCGAAGTCATCCAAACAAACGGAAAACACTCCCTTGTTTTGGTGGTGAGGGGAAGAAAAGCGAAACCTTTTGGCGCTATTCCAGCCAGTTTGAATTTAAGAATTTTTGATTAAAAATCAGGATTATAGGCCCATTGAAGTAAGGCCTGTCGTTGACGCGGACGGCACTCGCTATGCCCGGGCGGACAGTTTTTTAAAATTTGCGCTTTGTGACGGTAAAAATTACGCCAACGAGCTATTTGTGCTCGGTCAATTTCCGGCAAACGCCGCCCCAAGTAATACCTACAATACCATTGAAACCAACCTCTGACATCCGGCCCGATAATCCACCCTTTTTCCCGCCAAACAGAAAGCGGCTGGCGTGATTTTACTTTAAATTGATTTAATAAAATATCCGGCCCACTAGGAGATAATTTAGCTTGCATAAACCATTCCGCCGGAAATTCTGCCCTGCAATCGGTTAAATAATGACCTTCAAACACGCCACGCGCTAACATTTGCGACGGGGTTAGCTCCGGCTCAAAATCCGCTGCGAAATCTTCTCCGGGATTGCAAGAAAGTATATACTGATAGCCTTGTTGCATTTTATCCTGCACAAAAATGCGTTGGCCCTTATAAAAAATTTTTTGCATAATTTTTTATAACACATATTTTTTCAAACAGATAGTTGAGAAATAGATTAGAAAAGTTTTAACAGAAGTTCTTGATTTTTACAAACGCCGCTATCGAAAACGATAGCTTTCTCCTGTTACTTATCATAAAATGCCCTCCGTTATTTGCTACACTATACATAATACAGGGAGGCATTTATGCAAGATTTAATACTGGAAAAAACCATACACATCCGCTATTCGGATAGTAACTGCAACAACACATTAAAACCTTTTTCGTTACTCAATTTCTTTCAAGTCGGAGGCCAAGCGGTCTTAGGAA
>JAZNEO010000047.1:0-1552 GCA_045588685.1 Candidatus Avelusimicrobium sp.
ATAATCACAAAAGTACTTGCCAACAAGGCCGCCAGTGTGGAAAGAACGATAATTTTAGTGGTATAAGAAATTTCTGTAGTACGGCGGAAAAGGCGGTTAAACAAATCGGTTACCACAATAAAGCCCATGGCTCCCGCTAGCGATAACAGAGAGATGACAAGGTTGATTGTTTTACTCCCTTCAAAGGACAAGAAACTATCCGGGAATAAGCTAAATCCGGCAGTACAAAACGCAGATACACTATGAAAAACAGCGTACCATATCGCATTGAGTACCCCATAACCGTGGCGGTAAAAATAATTGTATAAGAAAGCCGCGCCAATCAGTTCCGCCACGAAAGTAAAAATAATAACCGCATGCAAAAAATCATTGAGCCGTACCGTTCGGGGAAGGGCAAATTCTGTGTTTAACAGTTCCATATGACGGTGGCGCAGACGATGGGAAAAAGACAGATAAATAAAAGAAGACATAGTCATATAGCCAATCCCAGCAAATTGAATAAACAGTAGCACGATCAGTTTACCCAAAAAATTGTAAGACTCTGCAAAATTAACACTCGTCAGTCCTGTGGTAGAAACAGCGGAAGCGGCGGTAAATAGATTGTCAATCAAACTGATGGGTTTGCTCTGCATAAAAGGCAAGGATAGAATGATAAAACCGGTAAAAGAGTATAACAATACCGCCCGTAACATATTTTGATGCGGTGATAAACGCAATACAAACAAGGTGTATCTGCGGAAACTATTTCGTATAAACTGTAGACAGACTATGATCCAGTGCAAGCATTGTTTTATCATACTTCTATTGTAGCAATTTACGCAGAAAAAAGCCTCTTGCTTTACAAGAGGCCTATAAAATTTAGTCGGCGGTGACTGAAAAAGTAATGTCGGGTCGTAAACTGTTATGTACCGGACATTTCTCAGCCGCTGACACCAGTTTGTTGCGAATATCGGCCGATGTATCCGGCGGAAAATGCAAGTGTACCGCAACAGATTTTAGACCGGATAAATTTTCGCCAAACACAGGTTTTAGTTGTATTTGCAGACCGTCCATATTCTGTTTGTATTTTTGCGCAACGGCTCCAATCATTGTAAGCATACAAGCTCCTAAAGATGCCACCAACATATCGCCCGGCGTTGCGTAGCGGCCACTGCCATCGTGAATGGTGTGCAAGATGTCATTAATACCACTGATTTGAATTGTGACTTGAGAATCACTGCTATAAGTTCCTTGAATTATTTCTTCCATAAACGCTCCTTTAAACAGAAGTCAGTTTTTTATTGCTCTCTCAGCGTTTAGTATAAAGTTTTTATATGCGACTAGCAAGCCTAAAATGGGGTTATATGGCTTATCGGAGTGCCTTTCGCAAATAACGTTTTGTTTCTGTGGCTAATTTGTGACGCAGGCGCCAAATCATATATAGGTTAGGCAAGGTCATTACGGTCATCGTTAATACAGCCAATGCCCACGCAAAACGGGTGCTGATTCCTACTTCGGAAGCGTCAGGGGCAACGGTTAAACTGAATGAAAAAGTAGTTCCTAATCCGCCTCC
>JAZNEO010000048.1:0-9471 GCA_045588685.1 Candidatus Avelusimicrobium sp.
AGATATGAATTTTGCTTTCCCCAGTGCGGAAATTGCCGTGATGGGGCCGCGCGGTGCGGTGGAAATTTTGTACTCGCGGGATTTGAAAAAAGAAACCGACGAAGCCAAAAAAGAAGAAATGAAGCAAAAGATGACGCAGGAATATTCCGACAAATTTGCTTCTCCGTATCAGGCCGCGCGCAACGGGTCTATTGATGAAATTATAGAGCCGGCCGAAGCGCGTGCCAAGCTGATTGGGGCGTTTCAGATTTTGAGCAGTAAGCGTGACCCGAAGAAGCACGAAAACCGGGGCAATATCCCGCTGTAAGGAGGATTTGTAGTAAGCGCCGAAAGGCGTAATAAAAAATCTAATCTGTTTTTGGAACTGTATATAGATACAGGTTGCCGCTCAAAAGCGGTATTCGCAAAGGCCAAAAGCAGTCGTTTAGGCATAAAATAGACGGACTAATTACCCGTCTGTTTTATGCCAAATGTTTATCGTTTTGCGATAAACTACGGCTGTTATATTGGGCTACCTTTGCGAGGCTCGGTATAACGGCCGTTTTCTATGCCTTGATACGGAGCCCGAGTATAAGTCGGTCAAATCGACAAAATAGGAAAAAGTATGAGAAAAATATTGTTAATAGGCCTTTTATTAAACGTTCTGTCATTCCCGAAGGTCTTTATCGGGAATCTCAACCGCTTGTTTGTTTGCAAGGATGAGGTCCCCGATTACAAATCTCGGGGACGACAGCATTCTATAAAGGCGTTTACGCTTATTGAGTTGTTAGTAGTTGTTTTAATTATCGGCATTTTATCCGCCATCGCCTTGCCGCAATATCAGAAAGCGGTCGAAAAGGCACGATTAGCGGAGGCTTTGCAAAATTTGTCCAATATTCAAAAAGCAATAGATATGTGGTTATTAGAAAATGGTGGATTCCCAGAACAAAGCATTGCATTTATAGGAGATAGTGAGGCACCAAGACGATTACCCTTAAGCATAGATTTTGAAAGTTCTTTGAATTGTAGTGGCAGATTTGAAGATGCTTGTGCATCAAAAAATTTTGTTTATCTAGGACACTGCGGCAATAGTGGATGTGATATAGTTATTGCAAGAATGAAAAACACAGCGGCTGACTCTCCTGGTGAGGAGTATGTATTGAGATCTTACCTTTCTTCTTTTCCTGGTACATGGTGGAACTCTTGCGCTGATAGTGAAACTGATATTGGTGTACTAATTTGTAAGGATTTAGAAAAACAAGGCTGGAATTGGGATGAAACTGGCCACTGGTAGAATCTATTATCACAAAAACCCCCGCTCGAATGGGCGGGGGTTTTAAGTTTATCTTCCACTACTTTGAATCATCTTTTTGAGTTTTGCATTAAACTCGGTTCTCTGCATTAAGTCCTCTACCGTGATTTGCATACGGTAGCGCCAATAATGCCGCGGATTAGCCGGCACATTAATGCGCTCAGCCTCCGGGTCCGGTGCGCGTAAAGACTCATCCATAGACGTCATATCTTGCCAACCAATCATACACAACATGGACGGACTTTGCAGGTGCAAACGCAAAATCTGCTCGCAAGCATCAGCCGGTAAATCGGCCGGAGCGTCGCCTTCGCGGTTCAATATTTCTTTCCAAAACCGCGCCGACATTTCCGGGTTTTCTTTCCACCAGCCGCGCAGTACAGACATATCATGCGTGGACGGGGTGGCTACCGACAGATATGGATAGTTTTTCGTGTTTGCGAAAGTTTCGCCCAAGCGTTTTGGCATGCGCTGGATTTCTAAACTTAACATTTGCAGTTGTTCCATCACTTCCGGTACGCAATTGGGAATCATTCCCAAGTCTTCTGCGCAACAGAGCATGGCCGTAGATTGCGTTAAGGCCGGCAATTTCTGCAAGGCTTGTTCCTTCCAGAAATGATCTTGCCGATGATAGAAATAATCATTATACAAATGCTTATACGCCTCTTGCTGATCAGCCGGCAATGCCCGGAAGGCAGAGGTCCCCAGCGCACTAATACGCGGATGATATAATTGTTCGCTGTGGTCATCCTGTACAAATAGCACATTGGCGCACAGGGCATACAGACCGTCGCGAATGTATAACGCACGGGCATCTAAATCCTCTCCAAAGGCATGCTGGATTTTGCGTTGCGTGTTGTAATCTTCGCGCAATTGGAAACAATTGTTTTCGGCGGGGACTAAATACGTATTTTCTACGGTGCGGGCCTCGTCGCCAAATAATTCTTCCAGCACTTCCTGCGAAATATACGGTTGCGTATATTCCGAACGGAAATTGAACCCACTAAAAGCCATTTCCCGAGGGCTTAGAGGCAGGGCGGGGGAGAATTGCCCTAATAACCCTTGCACGGCGTGCATCGGGATTTGCCAAATACGGAAAAATCCCAACACATGGTCGATGCGGTAGGCATCAAAATAGCGTGTCATGTGCGTAAAACGCCGCCGCCACCAAGTGTAGTTATCCAGCGCCATTTCATCCCAATTATAGGTGGGAAATCCCCAATTTTGTCCGGTAATGGAAAAATCGTCCGGCGGGGCACCTGCTTGCGCGTTGAGGTGAAACATTTTCGGTTCGGCCCAGGCATCGGCACTATACGGGGAAACCCCGATAGGGATATCTCCTTTGAGTCCTATTCCTTTTTCGCGTGCATAGCGGTGCGCTTCTAACAACTGTTGATGCAACACAAATTGCACATAAAAATAGAAATAGGCTTTTTTACGTTGCTCTGAGTCGTGTGCGTAAAAAGAAAAAAGATTTTGCTCGGAAAATGCTGAATAATTCGGCCATGTGTGCCAGTCAGGCGTTTGGAATTGGTCACGTAGCGTCGAAAACATAGCATAAGCGGGCAACCAGTGTGAATTATCATTCCAAAATTCCCGGAAAGCCGCCGACGAAAAAACTGCCGCTGAATTCTGCACATAAGCGGCCTGTAAGCGTTCGTTTTTCAGCTGTGTAACAGCCTCATAATCCAGTTGCGGCAAGGCATTGAGTTTTTTGCGACGCTCTTCAAAGGATTTTTCTTGATCGGCGGGCAGCTTCGGTAAGGCAGAGATATCCACATACATAGGATGAAAGGCATACACACTGACGCTATTGTAGGGATAAGAATCTTGCCATGTACCGGTGAGGCTGGTATCATTGACAGGCAAAATCTGAATCATTTTTTGCCCGGTGGCCGCGGCCCAGTCTACCAATGTTTTCAAGGAGCCGAAATCGCCCACGCCCCAATCTTTTTCCGTGCGAATGGAGAATACCGGCAATACAACACCGGCCCGGCGCACTTGCGGCAAATCAAAGCGAGGATATAGCCCGCTATATACAATGGTTTCGCCGGCCGCAGGGAGCGAGCCTTGCAACGTGCGGTTGCCGTCTTGTTCCCACCAAATTTGGCTATCTTCTTTGACGATAAATTTATAATCAATCGGCAAAGTAATCTGATCAGCCGGCAGATAGACCGCCCATTCATTAATACCAATGCAATGCATCGGTAAGGCCTTTTGCGGATCCCATTGTCCCAGTAAATCCGAAGACCCGCACACGAACGGTTTTTGGTCTTTCTGTAAACCGGGTATGTAAGCACGTACCATAATGGCGGAAGCGGGTTCGGCCATAAATGCCGCGGTAGTTTGCGGAGCTAAAGCCGTGCTATACAACCAAGATTGGGGAGGTAAATCCCGCCAGAAATCGTACAGATAATACGCACTGCGCGCCGTGTGAAACGGTTGAATGCGGGGGGATACTTTCCACTCCTGTCGCAGAAGCCGACCATCCTGTAATACTTGGTAGTAATACATGAAATGGCCATCTTGATTCGGGTAAAAATCCAAAACTCCTTGCCAGTGGGCTTGATCCGTGCTGGTCAGGTCTAAGGTTTGGGAAGTCCATTGTCCTTCTTTGGAAAGCCAAACTACGACCTGTAGCGTTTGCTCGGGAACGGTTTCATAAGGTAAATGAAAATGAATTTTCATAGAAATTCCTTATGCTTTTTTAGGCAATGTAGTGTCTTGTACCCAGAACGTAAAAGCGGCCGCCACCAGCAAACTTACACCGCCCAAGCCTACTGCAGCAATGGAGCTGCCGTTTAATAAGTGTTTCATAATAGGCCCGAAGAACAAGTTCACACAGATTTGCGGGATAACGATAAAGAAGTTAAACACGCCCATGTAAAAACCCATTTTTTCTGCCGGTAAACTGTTAGAAAGCAGGGCATAGGGCATAGAGAGCAAGCTGCTCCATGCAATACCAATACATACCATCGGGAAAATGAGGCCCATTTTGCTAAAGCTCACGCCAAAGAGGGTCAGCCCTAACGAGCCTAAGCCGATAGCACCAATGGTCAAACACACGATGTGAATATACTTGGCCGAGAACTTGGTCGTTAACCATAGCAGCGCAAAAGAGAAGGCAAAAGCTACGCCGTTGTAAATACCAAAGCAGGAGCTACCCCAGTTCGCGGCTTCTTCAAAGGCCGCAGAACCCGGTGCCGCATGAAATACCGCCGAGGCAATACCGGGGGTAAAGTAGACCCACATAATCATAAAAGCTGCCCAAGTGAAAAATTGCACGACAGCTAAGCGGCGCATGGTAGAAGGCATAGTGGAAAAAGCACTCCACATTTCCGATAAAGTTTTGGTGATGCTACCACGTTGAGCTTGCAATTTTTTGAAGGCTTCCATATCTTGCGGCGGATATTCCGGCGTAGATTTGACCGTCATCAATACGGCGGTAAATAATACCACTGCGCCAATATAAAAGGAGTATTTTACGGTATTAGGAATGTGTCCTAACGGAGCTTCGGTGCTGACTCCTAAAGAAGTTAAAATCTGCGGTAAGAAGGAGGCAATAACGGCGCCGGCGCCAATCATTACACTTTGCATGGCATAACCGGTTTTGCGTTGTTGTTCCGGCAAAATATCACCCACGAAGGCGCGGAACGGTTCCATACTTACGTTTACAGAAGTGTCTAACACCCACAAAGCAATCACAGCCATCCAAATTGCAGAGGCTTGCGGCATTAAAAATAAGGCAAACATAGAAAAAATAGCACCGACCAAAAAATACGGGCGGCGCCGACCTAATTTACACCAAGTACGATCACTAAAATATCCCACCAACGGTTGTACGAGTAAACCCGTTACCGGTGCCGCGAGCCACAAAAGCGGAATTTGATCTTCACTGGCCCCCAGACGGGAATAGATGGCACTCATATTTCCCATTTGTAGAGCCCAACCAAACTGAATGCCGAAAAATCCAAGACACATCAGCATGATTTGCTTAAAACTTTTTTCTTCTAAAGACTGTCCTTGCATGTTTCCTCCATAATGTAGAATATATATGACCTGCAGATATTTTCATTATAACATCATTTTTGCATAATGTGTGCAAGTATTTTTAAGCACAAAATTGGTATGATATAGAAAACGATTTTATTTTACAGCAACTGTGGAACGCACATGGAAAACGGATCAGTAGATAGTTTGAATGAATATTTTAAGCATTTAGAAAAAATCACGCGCGAGATAAAGCGTGAGGAGATGTCTGCTTTGTGGAAGCGGGTGCGCCAAGGGGATAAGACGGCCAAAAGCAGAATTATGGAATTAAATTTGCGTTTGGTGGTACCGACGGCGAAACGTTTTCAGCGCAGTAACATTGACCTCATGGATTTAATAGAGGAAGGAAATCTGGGGCTTATGCAGGCCATTGATAAATTTGAACCTTCCAAGGGGTATCGTTTTTCCACCTATGCTGTATATTGGATTGAACAATTTATCCGCAAATATATTGAAGAACAATCCGGCTCCATTAAAATCCCTTCTCATGCATGGGGGAATTTGAAACGTTGGTTTAAGGCGTGGAACACTTTAAAAGAAGAAAACGGACGTGACCCTTCCTTAACGGAAATGGCCAAAGAGTTGGATTTAAGTGCCCGCCAAGTAAAAGCAATTATGGATACGCTCAGCGCCGCTACCGGTGTAGATTCCCTGGCCTCACTGGTGGGAGAAGAAAACGAAATGACATTAGAAGATGTCCTAAGCGACGACGGAAAAGGCAATCCGCATGATGTGTTTTTGCGTTCCGAAAATGTCAGCGTATTGCAACAAAGTTTAATGAGTTTATCAGATAGGGACCGTGAAATTGTTACATTGCGTTTTGGCCTGTTGGATAATGAACCTAAGACTTTAGGAGAAGTGGCCGAAAAGCTGGGGCTGTCACGGGAACGGGTGCGCCAGTTGGAAGAACGTGCCGTACAACAACTACGTAAAGATGCTCACAAAGCTGGATTGTTAGAATATGGGCATCTAGATCAAAGGACCCAAAAACTACATGTCGGTGTCTCTCGCAAACAAAAAAGAAACATTTTGGGAGAAGTGATTGATAATGCACCGTTAAACCGTTTTTTACGGCGCAAGATTAGTGAAAAACAAAAAGCAGTGCATAAAAAGAAATCTTCCAAAATGATACAGAATACATCGCGAAATAAAGTAGCCACTAAAAAATCGGTCAAAAAAGTAAGCAAGAAAGCAGTTACTAAAAAGCCGACCCAAAAAGTAGCTAAAAAGAAATAATTTAGTACATACACAAAACTCCGCTCATTTGAGCGGGGTTTCTTTTTTTGCCCCTGCCTTGTTGTTTCTTGTTTGGCTGTTTTCTCGTTGTAAAATAAAAAAAGCTTGACTTGTTTTTTTTTTTTGCTACGATTTCTTGGAACGCCGCTGTTTTCAAGGCACTTGTTCGTAAAACGTTGCATTACGGGCGTTTTAAGCTTGTTTAACAGGAGAATAAAAATGTCAAAGAAAGCCTTTACCTTAATAGAACTATTAATCGTAGTTCTGATTATCGGAATCTTATCTGCTATTGCTATCCCTATGTATCAAGGGGCGGTGGATAAAAGTCATTGGAGCACCATGCTTCCCGGAGCTAAAGCCATTAAAGATGCTGAAGAAGCATTTAAAATGTCCAATGACGGATATACCGACACCATGGCTAATTTAGATGTAACTATGGAGAATAATGACTTAACATTTAGTTTAATCACTCCCAATAACACCTCTGACCCCAATGTGATACGGGTTACGAACAGTAAATTAGACAATGTGCGCTTAGCCAGTTACTTAGATGCCAGTCCAACCTTTGCCGGACAGTTACATTGTGAGGCCAAAACAGGAGATGAGCGCGCAGAAAGGTTGTGCGGCAAACTATTGAACGGACAAGATTTAACTTCCGCAGACGGCTATGTTGGGTACTTATTAGACCAAGATATTACCAAAGAAATTTGTGGCAATGCCTCACGTTCCTGGAGTAGTAGTAAAACCAAATGTTATAAAAGTGATACGGAACGTTGTACAGCTTTAGGAAATATGGGTGTATTAAGTGAAGGCCAATGCGGATTTGAAAATGAACTAAGCAAAACAATTAAAGCGGAGGGAACCTGTTTAGCTACTGAATATGCTGGTTGTGAACGCTCTAAATTATATGATGGAGGAAGTTGCGAAGGAACAGGAGGATATATGGGATGTGCATATTCTAATGTATATGCAGGTGGAATATGTATAGGTAAGGCGGGAGCGGGACCTTGTAATTTTAGTCAAGTATATGCAGGAGGCATCTGTCAAGCACAACTAAGTAATTCTTGTACAGAAGCCCATATTCGTGACGGAGGAGTTTGTCAAGGTATTGGTTGTTATCGTGCATATATACACAATGGGGGGAAATGTATTCCTACATCAAGTAGTGGCTGTCAGGGAGCCACTTATGAAGGTACAGGTTGTTGTGAAGATTATGGAAAGGGATTTTGTGGAAATGCCCCGAAATGCTAAAAAGACAGGGCAGTGCATTACGCACAGCCCGTCTTTTGGGTAAGAAAAACACTTACAACTTAAAGCCAAAATAGCGCACGGCATTGTGATAGGCGATATTTTCTACCAAACGTCCCAGCACTTTTTCGTCGTTGGGATACTCGCCGTTTTCTACCCAGGAACCAATCAGCTCGCATAAAATACGGCGAAAATACTCATGGCGCGTGTAAGAAAGGAAACTGCGCGAATCGGTCAGCATACCCACAAAATTGCCCAACAGCCCCAAATTAGCCAGCGAGGTCATTTGGTCTATCATTCCGGTTTTGTGGTCATTAAACCACCACGCAGAGCCCTGTTGGATTTTGCCAATAGCACTACTGTCTTGGAAACATCCCAAAATCGTGCCGATAGCGGCATTATCGTTGGGATTTAAGCTGTAAATAATCGTTTTGGGCAGTTCGTCACTCACTTGCAAGGCATTTAAGAAATCAGCCATTTGCATAGAGGGGGCATAATTGTTAATGCAATCATAGCCCGTGTCAGGCCCTAATTGTTTATACATCAGCGAATTATTGTCGCGCTTACAACCATAATGTAGTTGCATGACCCAATTGCGTTTGTGATATTCTTTGCCGACAAAAATCATAAAAGCGGTTTTGAAGGTCAATTCTTCTTGACGTGATACTTTCTCACCTTGCATGCGTTTAGCAAAAATGGCCTCTATTTCGCTTTCTTCAGCTGGATAGTACATCACATATTCCAACGCATGGTCAGACACACAACAGCCTAGCGAAGCAAAAAAATCCATACGTACTTGCAGGGCTTTTTTTAGTTCTGCAAACGTACAAATCGGTAAATTGGCCGCGGCGGAGAGTTTAGCCAAATAGTCCAAATACTCCGGCTTTTCAATATTCATAGCTTTGTCGGGACGCCATGCGGGTAATACTTGCACGTCAAAGGTTTTATCGGCCGCCAATCTTTGATGCCACTCCAAGGTGTCGGCGGGATCGTCGGTAGTACAAATCAAACGCACATTTGATTTTTTAATCAAATTGCGCACACTCATCGATTTGTCTTGCAATTTGGCATTGCACAACTTCCATACTTCTTCGGCTGTTTCACCATTAAGTACGCCGTGATAATTAAAATAGCGTTGCAATTCCAAGTGGCTCCAATGATAGAGCGGATTGCCGATTGCTTTTTCCAACGTTTCGGCCCATTTTTGGAATTTTTCACGGTCGGTGGCATTACCGGTGATATATTTTTCATCCACGCCGTTAGAGCGCATTTGGCGCCATTTATAATGGTCTCCGCCCAGCCACACTTGCGTAATATTTTCAAATTGTCGGTCCTCGTAAATTTCCTGCGGATTAATGTGACAATGATAATCCACAATCGGCATTTTGCCGGCGTGCGCGTGAAATAAATTTTGCGCGGTGGGGGTGGAAAGTAAAAAATCTTTGTCCATAAATGTTTTCATACGTTCTCCTTATAACAAACCGGCCAATTTCGGAATCCACAACGATAAAGCCGGAATAAATGTTACCATCAACAAAATAGCCGCCAGCACCGCAAAGAACGGTATGAGCGGACGCAAAATCTGTTCAATGGCAATTTTACTTACTTTACAACCGGTAAATAAAATCGCACCGACAGGGGGGGTAATA
>JAZNEO010000049.1:0-1727 GCA_045588685.1 Candidatus Avelusimicrobium sp.
GGCTGATGTAATTATTGATCCCAGCGAAGCAGGCGCGCTGGAAAAAATTATCCACGCTTCCGGCGATGAAAAAGGGGTAGATGTAGTGATTGAAATGTCGGGTCATCCGGCCGGAATTGATTTGGCACTGCGTGCTATTAAACCGGCGGGACATTTTGTGGCGTTTGGGCTTCCCGGCGGGCCGATCACACTTGATTATGCCAATTTAATTGTATTTAAAGGGGTGCAAGTGCAGGGACTCACCGGACGGCAAGTATATGAAAGTTGGTACACTATGGATGCACTGCTGCGAAGCGGTAAAATTAATCCGCGCCCGGTGATTACGCACGAATTTGAAATGAAAGATTTTGACAAAGCGTTTGCGGCCATGATGGATCCGGAACGCAAATGCGGTAAAGTGATTATGATTCCATAAGGAGAAAACATGAACGAAAAATTTAATTTTTTAGATGAAGAAATTGCCCAATTAAAAGCTGAAAACCGTTTGATTAAACTGCATATTTTGGAGTCTGAACAAGCCCCCGTAGCCGTGATTGACGGGAAAAAAGTGGTCAATTTAACTTCCAACAATTATTTGAATATGACCACACACCCAAAAGTAAAGAAAGCCGCCATAGAGGCAATCGAAAAATATGGCATCGGTACTGCGGCCGTGCGCACGATTATCGGCACCATGACCATGCACGAAGAGCTTGAAAAACGCCTAGCTAAATTTAAAGGAGCGGAAGCGGCTATTTTAACCCAATCGGGTTTTACGGCCAATACCGCCACGTGCCAATGTTTGATGACCAGCCCGCAAGATGTGCTGATTTCAGATGAATTAAACCACGCCTCTATTATTGACGGGGGGCGTTTAGCCAAAGCACAAAAGAAGGTGTACCGCCATAGTGATATGGCCCATTTGAAAGAAATTTTAGAGAGTGAAGAAGTGAAACGTGCCCGCCGCAAATTGTTGGTAACCGACGGCGTATTTAGCATGGACGGAGACATTTGCAAATTACCCGATATTGTGGAACTATGTGATAAACACGGCGTGCTTACGATGATTGATGATGCGCATGCTTCGGGCGTGCTGGGCGAACATGGGCACGGAACGGTGGAGCATTTCCATATGCAAGGCAAAGTAGATATTCAGATTGGCACGTTGTCTAAGGCCTTTGCGGCGGTGGGCGGCTATGTGTGCGGCCCGCAGAAATTGCGTGATTATATGGTATCTACCGCGCGGCCTGTTTTATTTTCCAGTTCGCAACCGCCTTCCGTCATTGCCACGTGTTTGGCGGGACTGGATGTAATTGAAAATGAGCCGGAACGATTGAAAGCTTTGTGGGATAATACGCACTTTTTCAAATCTGCTTTGCAAAAAGCCGGCTTTGATACCGGACATAGTGAAACTCCCGTCACGCCTGTGATGGTGGGTGACAGCGCCAAAGCGCAAGAACTGAGCCGCCGTTTGTTTGAGGAAGGCGTATTTGCCTTGGCCATTGTATTTCCGACCGTGCCGCGCGGCAAAGAGCGTTTGCGCACTATCGTAACAGCCGGTCATACGCGGGCCGATTTGGAATTTGCCGCCGAGAAATTTGCCAAGGTAGGCAAAGAAATGGGGATTATTAAATAAATTCCAGTTTTGTAAAAAAGGGCTAACCGAAAGGTGGCCCTTTTTTATTGTTTATTTTTTGGCCGTTTTCTCGTCGAGAAATAAAAAAAGACTTGACATCGTTTTTTTTTTT
>JAZNEO010000050.1:0-2733 GCA_045588685.1 Candidatus Avelusimicrobium sp.
CTTATCCAAGGCACGCCGCAATACATCTGCTTGATAGCATTGCGGAGTTTGCGCTTGCCATAAAAGGGCCCTATTTAACGTTTGTTCCACAAAACCATTACGAACTTGTTTAATCGTATCTTTTACAGGAACGGCCAGTACAGAGGCCCCGTTGATAAAACCGCTTTGCAAGCAACGCGCTATCGCTTCGGCAGATACTAAAGGACGGGCTCCATCGTGGACAGCCACTGCTTGCACCCGCGGATCCAACATCGCCACTCCGTTGATCACAGAACCTAAACGCGTGGCACCCGGTTGTGCAAAAGTTATTTGGGGAAAACAAGAACGCAATGCTTCCCAGTTTTCGGAAGCAGTAACAACCACTATTTGTTTAATGACCGATACCTTCAGGAAGGCTTCTATGGTACGAATCAGCACCGCTTTGCCGGCCAGCGGCAACATCTGTTTGGGGCGGCCCATTCGTTTGCCTAGGCCACCGGCTACTAATACGGCTCCGGCGAAATGTAAGGTTTCCGACATATTATTTCGTTTTCGCAAAAATCATTCGGCCGGAAGGAGTTTGCAAAATGGAGTAAACCGCCACTTCCGTCCGTTTACCAATGTATCTGCGGCCCTCTTCCACCACCACCATGGTGCCGTCATCTAAATAACCAATTCCCTGTTCTTTTTCTTTCCCATCCTTCATAATAAACAGAGACATCGTTTCTCCCGGCAGCACGACAGGTTTGAGGGCCGTAGCCAAATCAGCGATGTTCAGTACGGTTACATCATACAGAGCACCAATTTTGTTGACGTTAAAATCTAAAGTAACCACTTCCGCATCGAAGTTTTTAGCTAATTTGACAATCCGTTCGATTTCATTTTCGGCTTTAGGTGTTTTGGACGTTACACGTACAGTGATTTCTTTTAACTCTTGCAAGCGGGTCGCTACATCCAAGCCGCGGCGGCCTTTGGCGCGTTCCAACGGGTCTTTCGAAGCCGCTAAGGCATTGAGCTGTTCTAACACAAACACCGGTAACACAATGATACCGGAGAGAAAGTTTATTTCACACAAATCTACAATACGTCCATCCATCAAAGCACTGGCATCCGCAATTTTTAGATGACGCCCTTTATAAGACAAGCCTTCCAAATCGCGCGATTTAAACAAGCAAGCTAGTACGCCAAACAGAATCAGTCCTACTTCTACATACCGCATATTGCTTAGCCACCAGCCCGGAGCTCCGTTGCCACCGAAATTTTGTACGGCATAGTCAATAAATACAAACAATAGCCACCCTAGCAAAAACCCGGAACACGCAATCATCATTTTGATCAGGCGCAACTGCTTAAATACAGCTTCAGCAATAATCACAATCAAGGCACACAGTAAACCCGCCGCCAAAGACAACGGATCTTTATCAATAAAATCATAGGTTAAAAACGGAAATGCAATCAGCGTAGACAAGCGAAAAATCCAAATAGGCATATCTTCCTCCGGATACCTAGTTCTCTTAGGTACCAATATTAAAGTGTTTAATATATTTTATCATTCCGCGCGCCATTTGTCAGTTCCTTTCGCGCGGTACAGGTTAAGTCCACGTCTCTACTCAGAATTTGATATGATATATACATGCTACTTCAAGGAAAAGACCTCGCAGCTTCATTACGTGCCCCGTTAGCAGAACGGGCGGATCACGTGCGGCATCATTTGGGTCGTCCGATTACCTTGTTTGCCGTAGGCTCCACAGAAGATTACGGAGCTTATGTGTACTTACAAAAAGAAGTACAAGCTGCTGAAAAATTGGGTATTGCCACCCAAGTACATACCGTAAATTCCCAGACACCTGTTGCCTCCTTTTTAGCATTGTTAGATCAGGCCTCTGCCGATCCGGCGGTGGACGCTATATTAATTCCCCGCCCACTGCCGGCGGTGTTGGCGCAAAGTGGTTTTACCGCTCATCTTGCACCGGAAAAAGATATTGACGGCATGTCTACGCTGTCTATGGGCAATTTGTTTTTGTGCAAAACTTGGGCAGACGTATCGCAACTCAAAACCTTTGTACCCTGCACGGCAGCAGCAGTTATTCGTTTCTTGGATTATCATCACATTTCACCGGAAGGATTAGAGGCCGTAGTCATCGGCCGCTCCCCTACTGTTGGAAAGCCATTGGCACATTTGCTCACATGCCGCAATGCTACGGTTAAAATTTGCCATACCTTTACACCCGATTTGTCCAAAGCATTACAACAGGCTCAACTCATTTGCAGTGCCGCCGGGCGACCTTATTTATTACATACTGGGAATGTACCGGCCGGTTGTTGCGTGATTGATATTGCCACCAATTTGGATGAAAATCAACATCTCTGCGGAGACTGCCAAACCGAGGAGCTACTAGCAAAAGGATGCAATGTTTCTTCCGTTCCGGGCGGTATTGGACCGGTAACGCTTGCATGTTTGCTCGAAAACATTATATTATGTGGAGAAAGAAAGAAGGAGACAAACCAATGAAAAATTTAATTTGCTTGATGACAATTGTACTTGGGACGGCTATGCTGACCGCTTGCGCTTCTACCCAGAAAGAACCTGAAGAACAAGGCACCCGTTATCAAAAGAAAATTTATTTAACGGAAAAAGATTATATGGACGATTTGGAAACCACCGCCCAAGCAGAACGACGGGAAGCTAAACCCAATACAGAATCCGAATACATTTATAATGTACAGCCGGAAACTCAAAAGAATGTATATTTC
>JAZNEO010000051.1:0-3705 GCA_045588685.1 Candidatus Avelusimicrobium sp.
AGTGTTATTCGCCGGCTTAGGGGCCGCTCAAGCCGCTAACTCCAGCAACATGAAAAGCATACAAATGGCCGCGCGCATTGATACCGATTTTAATTCATTCTTGATCGCAGGTCCGCAAGAATTGGAAAAAATAAAAAACGACAAGCTCGTACGTGCAACTATTATGCGCAATGCGGCTGCCTTGTATAATATGGCTCATCTGCGTTATCTGTCAGAAGATACGGAAGACGAAGATATGATACACGTGGAAGACATGCAAGTCATGTGTGAGAACATGAAAAATGCCGGCACTACTCGTCCGACCGTGCCGCAGAAAAGAGTAGCCAGATAAGTCGCAAAGCCGATTGGATTTAAGCATTGCACCCCGCCTACGAAATAGGCGGGGTGCTTGTTGATAGTCACAACTTTTACTATTCTACACGTAAGCGCGAGGATAACGGAGCGTAAGTTTTTTCATCGGCAGGAGCAGTAGGCTGACCAAACGGCATTTGCGCAATTAATTTCCATTCCGGTGCGACCTGAAATAACTCTGCCACAGTACGGTCAATCAGCGGATTATAATGTTGCAAAGACGCTCCGATACCTGATTCGGCCAATGCCGTCCAAATAGAAAACTGTAGCATACCATTTTCTTGCTGAGCCCAAATCGGGAAATTTTCCTGATACAAGGCAAATTGCTGCTGCATATCGCGCACTACTTTCTCATCAATAAAGTATAAAATCGTGCCGTATGCGGCCGCAAAAGAATTAATTTTAGCGGTAGTTTTTTCTATCTGATCGGCCGGAACATGCGGGCGTAATTGATCCAACACCCCTTTCCATAAAGAGTGGTGCTTTTCGCCGCTCAATACCAGTAACCTTGCACTCTGCATATTAAAAGCAGACGGCGCTTGTAACAAACAGGTTTCCACAATGTGTTGTAACTTTTCAAACGGAACCGGCAAACGATTACTAAGTGCGTAACGCGAACGACGTAAACAAATGGATCCTAACATAGACATATACTACCTCCTCAAGTCATGCCTTATTATAGCTTAGATATACACTCAAATGTAATTGGATTTTTAATTACTGTTTGGAGTCAACGTGTAAACTTGGTAAAATAAAGGTACGCCCCCGTAACTCAATTGGATAGAGTAGCTCCGTCCTAAGGAGAAAGTTGCGAGTTCGACTCCCGCCGGGGGCACTTTCTGCGAATTTCCTAATTTCTGCGTTGTTCTCGCTCGGTCAGATACTTCCGCGCTCCGCGCGCGTCTGCGACAGTATACTTCCCTCGCTCGTGTCGAGCATAAATTGAAAATTCTTGAAATTGTTTTTTCCAAATGCGCGGCACAAAACTCGTACTGGGGCACTTTTTGCGAATTTCTTCATAAAAAACTCCGGTCTGTTTAGGCCGGAGTTGATTAATCTATTTAGTACTTAAAAAGCATTTCCTTCCATCTGCTTTAAAAAGTCTTTATTAGATTTCGTGGAAGATAATTTATCCAGCAACAATGTCATGGCATCTACACTGCTTAACGGAGCTAATACCTTACGGATAATCCACATCTTATTGAGTTCATCTTCCGTAAGCAGTAGATTTTCTTTCCGTGTAGAACTGCGGTTAATATCTACCGCTGGGAAAATACGCCGCTCGGATAACTTGCGGTCCAAGCACAATTCGCTGTTACCGGTTCCTTTAAATTCTTCGAAAATAACTTCGTCCATACGGCTTCCCGTTTCTACTAGCGCACTGGCAATAATGGTCAAAGAACCTCCCTCTTCCAATTTGCGGGCCGCCCCTAAGAAACGTTTGGGTTTGTGCAAAGAAGTCGCCTCCAAACCACCGGTTAACACACGTCCTGAAGAAGGTGCCACCGTATTGTATGCACGGGCCAAACGAGTAATAGAATCTAATAAAATAACCACGTCTTTCCCCATTTCCGCCAAGCGTTTAGCTTTTTCAATCACCATCTCTGCCACTTGCACATGGCGTTCGGCCGGTTCATCAAAGGTAGAAGCTACTACTTCTCCCTTAACACTGCGCGCCATATCAGTCACTTCCTCCGGTCGCTCATCGATAAGTAGTACCATCAACACCACATCTTTATGATTGGCTTCCAAGGAATGGGCAATGGCCTGCATCACCATCGTTTTACCGGTCTTCGGCGCCGCCACGATTAAGGCGCGCTGTCCCTTTCCGATAGGCGACATTAAATCAATCACGCGCTGGGTCAGTGAATTTTTGTCAATTTCCAACGTAAAACGTTCGTTAGGATGTAAAGGAGTCAAGTTTTCAAACAACGGACGGTTATATACATTGGCTGATTCTAAACCGTTTACTTTTTGCACTTGCAACATAGCAAAAAATCGTTCCCCTTCTTTGGGCGGGCGAATCAGGCCTTCGATCGTGTCCCCTTTGCGTAAGCCAAAACGTTTAATTTGAGAAGGAGACACATAAATATCTTCCGGCCCCGCTAAATAATTATTTTCAACCGAGCGCAAAAAGCCAAATCCGTCCGGCAGAATTTCCAGTACTCCCCCGCCGTATACGGAACCGTTTTGTTTGGCCTGAATGGCGATAATCTTTCCGATTAAAGCAGCTTTGCGTAGGCCTGAAATATCTTCGATATTGTAATTGACGGCTAGTTTAGTCAGTTCAGCAATACTCAGCTTATTGAGCTCGCGCGCATCCATGGGTTTAGCACCGTTGGGTTGTCGCGTAGCCGGTTGCGGTGCATAGGGAGCAGAAGAATTGCCGGTTTTTTGCATCACACGACGTTGCGGACGGTATCCCGCACGCCCCTTTTCCTGCAAAGAGGCCTCTTTTGTTTCCTCTTTCCCTTCGGATTTAGTTTCTACCTTAGTGGCAGCGGTTTGGACCGCCTTTTCCTGCGTATTTTCTGACATGCTGACTCCTTACTATAAAATAAATTTTTTTAAGGCATTATTTAAGGTACATACTTTCTGTTCCAACTCTTTTACAGAGCCGTCATTGATAATACAAATATCAGCCTGTGCCGCTTTTTTTAGCTGTGGCCATTGGGCTTTATTTCTCTTTACGAAATCGCTTTTACTTAACCCGCGTTGGCGGGCGCACTTGGTACGTAATTTTTCCGGCATGATCACGGCTACCGTCATATCAAAAAGATTTTCCCATCCGGCTTCAAACAACAAGGGAACTTCTACCACTCGCAGCGGTGCGGATGCCTTTTTCAAACGGGCGGTCATTTCTTTTTTTACCAAAGGATGTATAAACCGTTCTAATTTTTCCCGTTGAGCAGGTTGCTGGAAAATCATTTTTGCCAAAGCTGTTTGATCCAACCGGCCCCACCAAGTCTGTAACTGACGCTGCACACCGGGACGGGCGGATATTTCCCGTACCAGTTCATCACAACTGAGCACGAAAGCACCCGTTTTCTTCCATACTTGCAACGCAGTACTTTTACCGCCGGCAATACCGCCGGTCAGCCCTATCGTTAAATAAGAGATTGGTTTTACATGCATGAAGTTATGATATCTTTTTAAGTTCGTACCAATTGGATCCGGCCTTTGCGCTCACCACCAACGGTACCCGCAGCGTTACGGCTTGCTGCATATGTGTTTTCAAATTAGAAACGTACGCGTCTAATTCTTTTTGCGGTACTTCAAAAAATATTTCATCGTGTACCTGCATAATCATTTTGACAGGAGTATTACGCAATACTTCAAAAATATCTACCATGG
>JAZNEO010000052.1:0-3643 GCA_045588685.1 Candidatus Avelusimicrobium sp.
TTATCCAAGGCGAAAGCAACCTGACCACTCTTTTGGAACTGGCCTATAACCCGCATATTGAGGGCCAAAACGGGGAAAAGGGCGGCACCTACAATAAAACCGGACGCGGCGGCGAAGATACCATTGTACTGGTTCCGTTAGGTACGCTGATTTATAAAGACGGGCAATTACTCGGCGATATTACCGCACACGGGCAACAACTCTTGGTGGCCAAAGGCGGCATGGGCGGACGCGGAAACCAATCTTTTAAAACCCGCAATAACACCTGCCCCAAATTTGCCGAACTGGGCCAACCCGGCGAAGAAGTTACGCTGATTTTAGAATTAAAAGTGCTGGCCGATTTGGGATTGCTGGGCTTTCCTAATGCCGGGAAAAGCACCTTTTTGACCGCTATTTCCAGCGCGCGCCCGCGCATTGCCGACTATCCGTTCACCACGCTCAACCCTAATTTAGGTATCACCTTGCACAAGGGCACTTCTTTTGCTACGGCTGATATCCCGGGCATTATTGAAGGCGCCAGCGAAGGCAAGGGCCTGGGGCATCAATTTCTAAAGCATATTGAGCGCACCCGCGTTTTACTACACCTAGTGGACCCGGACGGTTTTGACGGACTCGACGCTGTTACATCTGTTAAAGTCATTGAAAACGAGCTTAAACAATTTGACAAAAATCTGGCTAAAAAACCGCGCATTATCGTAGTAAATAAAGCCGATTTACCCTCGGCCCAAAAGGTCTATGAGCAGCTTTCCAAGAAATACAAAAAATGCAAGGTAATGCTCATGTCGGCCGCAACCGGACAAGGGGTCAAACAAGTGCTTGATGAGGTAGTCAAAATCTTATCTGTGACTCCCGTGCCCGTTATAAAAATGGAAAAACCGCAAGCCGCTTTGCACAAAGTGGAACCGATTTTTACCATTACCCGCGACGAGGTATTCACCGTGCATATTACAGGCAAAAAAATTGATGAATTTATTGCCATGACCAATTTCACGCAAACCGAGGCCGTCAGCCGCTTGCGCGGTATTTTCAAAAAAATCGGTTTGGAAAAGGCCCTGTTAAAAGCCGGCGTACAAGACGGAGACACGTTAGTAGCCGGCGGGCGGGAATTTGAGTGGAACGGCAGTTTAGACAATGAAGCCGCCCAAAACCCCGAGCATGCCGGTTATAAACGCCGCGAAACCAAAGCCGAGCGTTTAGCTAAACGCGCCGAAAGACGAAAAAGTAAATAAATCTAAAAAAAACTCCCGCCAATCGGTGGGAGTTATTTTTTAGCAACGGGTGTAGCTTTTGTCCTTGTCCTGATTCGATAACCTTTCATAATCGAAATGACTTCGCTGTGATCAGCTTGAGAAATAGAGAGATAATTGGGATAAGCGTCTTTGCGATCTAATTTGTAAAAATCACTGCCCATCGTCTCTTCCATAAAATCCAATAAGTCTTGATTAAACACCGCAAACATAAAATAATCTTTGTCTTTTTTATTTGCCGGACCAATACCTAACGTGGCGGAAATAATGCCTGCCAGTTCGCCGGTATTGGTCATCACGCCCGAGCCGCTCATACCTTTGCGCACGCCAAAATTTTTGGTATAAGCAAAGCCCAATTCTTTGACATATTCCGTGGGGTTTGGATTAATCAGAATATTTCTTTTTCCATCGAAAATAGAAATCACAGATAAGG
The DNA here is from genome assembly GCA_045588685.1 of Candidatus Avelusimicrobium sp. Taxonomy (GTDB): domain Bacteria; phylum Elusimicrobiota; class Elusimicrobia; order Elusimicrobiales; family Elusimicrobiaceae; genus Avelusimicrobium. The sequence goes on from JAZNEO010000052.1 coordinate 1,681, forward strand.
TGCGGTCTATTCGCCGCGTAAGCCCGCTAAACACTAAGATAGGCGGTAAATGCGGGCGCAAGGCTTGGTCAAACTCTCGTCTGGCAGACGGATTTTGCTGTAAAAATGCATCAAAATAAGCCCGGCTGACTTCCATATTTTGCCCGTTTGCCCCTTGTGGGCGCCGATAATACTTGGCCGGCAAATTAGCAAAATCCATTTTCAAAAGCGCAAAATCATAAGCCACCGGAATAGACGGATTATAAGAAGGATGAATGAAAACAGCGGGTTTTTGCGCGGTGTGCTTGGTATCTATAAATATGGAAACCGGTTGCTCCAATAAATCCATGCGTAACGTGCACCCATTTTTACAACTATTTTTGACACAATGCGCCGCGGTGGCAAACCAATTTTTACTAATACGCGTGGCTTGGCATTTGCTCACTTGTCCTCTGGCGGGAATAATATAATACTCAAAGGTATGCCAAAAATCTTCTTTTTTACTGTGCGCATCCTCATCGGTGACGGACACAAAACTCACCTGTGCCGTCCCGAAAGAGGCCCACAGTAAACTGATTAGTAAAAACAAAAATTTTTTAAACATATTTTATTGTAGCAATTTTAGTATAATAAAAAGGTCAAATGATGTTTATTTGGCGTACAATTTGAATCTGTTTTTGGAACCGTATACAGAATACGGAGAGCTGCAGGCAATCCTGCGGCACTATTGAGCTCCAAAGACAGCTCGTTATTAGGCACAAGAAGAAAAGGGTCGCTCCCGATTTTTCTTGTGCCGAGTGTTTGCCACGCCTTCGGGCGCGGCAGACCACGGCTGTTTTGTTTGGGTTAGCTCAATAGGCTCAAATAAGGCAGCCGTTTTTATGTCCGTTTTCCAAAAACAGTAAGGAGAATGGATATGAATAAGAAACAAGGTTTTACCCTCGTTGAATTACTGGTGGTGGTTGTAATTATTGCTATCTTAACAGCTGCTGCCATACCGATGTACGAAAAAGCCACCCGCAAAGCACAGTTTGTACAGGTACAAACTACACTGCGAGCACTCATGCAAGATATAGACGCTTACACGATGGAAAACGGATACGATACAGGGGATTGGAGTTCCTTAATTCAGTCTGTAAATTGTAAGTCAACAAATTCAAACTGGGGCCAATTTTTTTGTAACACAGATGAAGGAACTTATTGGACCAACGGTGGAAATGGAACTGTTCATGTAAATTTTATCCCTAATGGGAACATGTTCGTGAACTCAAGTGGCGGCACTTATTCCTTTACAAAAACTATTGGCCAACCGTGGACATGGACAAACAATGGAAATATCCCTGGACCGTATCAACGCCCTACTTATACTGAAACCTTTCAAATGTTTTGTGATTGGTGGATTAATACAGGTGGAAAACCCGTTTCCGGAAATGCGGCAAGCGTAGCTAACGCTAGTTGCAAATAAACATTAACAAACATAATAAAACCCCCGCACAAAAGTACGGGGGTTTTTTCATTGCAAAAGAGACGGTTATTTATTAATAAATAACCCCGGGCCCATGGTAGAGCTCATGGAAATGCTCTTCACATAAACCCCTTTAGAGGTGCTGGGTTTTACACGAAGAATGGTGTCCATTACGGCTTTTGCATTTTCTGCGAGTTTAGCAGCGTCAAAAGACGCTTTACCAATAATGGTGTGCACGATACCATAGGCATCTGCTTTAAATTCCACACGGCCGGCTTTTAACTCGGAGATTGTTTTAGCCAAATCAAAAGTTACCGTGCCGCTTTTCGGGTTGGGCATCAGGCCGCGGGGGCCCAAGATTTTGGCCGCTTTGGCCAAATCTTTCATCGTATCCGGAGTGGCAACCAAGACATCAAAGTCAATTTTTCCTTTGATTACTTCGTCTACAATATCTTCCGCACCCACTTTGTCAGCGCCGGCTTTTTGCGCTTCTTGCGCTTTTTCACCTTTGGCGATTAC
>JAZNEO010000053.1:0-1766 GCA_045588685.1 Candidatus Avelusimicrobium sp.
TACTTGTAAAATAAAGGTGGATAAATAAGGAGCTTGTGCATCTTTTAGGGCCACTATTTTTTCTGCAAACTCATCGGAAAATAAGGGTGCATCTTTGTAATATAAACCGATTTCATACTCCATACACGGCTCTTCGCTTCCATCCTCATACCAACGAGAAATCGGACTAATATCTAATTCGAGCCCATTTTTTCCATACCGAATGTGTGCCATACCATGCACCTCCTACCAGCAAATAGCGTATTGTATTATTTTTGACGTAAAACGTAACCGACTTCAACTAAAAAGCTACACCTATCCTACTAAATTTCTTGGTCACGAGGGCGTTTAACAGTAGGATAATGCTTATTAATTTCAGCAAATAAAGGACAAGTTTTGCTGTGGTCGTTTATGACGCCACAGGCTTGTAAATGTGAATAGACAGTTACCGGTCCAAGAAAGGAAAAACCACGTTTCTTTAGTTCACGGCTTAAGCGGACTGATAAACCGTTTGCCGCCGGAACTTTTCCGGTAGCATGAGCGGAATAAACAATCGTCTTTCCGCCACAAAAATTCCACAAAAATGCACTAAAAGAACCGAATTCTTTTCTGATTTTTAGAAAGGCATTGGCATTTTGGATAACTGCTTTAATTTTTCGCTCGGATTTAATCATGCCCGGTGTATTCAAAATTTTTTTAATATTTACGGTAGTGTACCGAGAAATTTTTTCATAATTAAATTTATCAAAACAGCACCGAAAAACCGCGCGCTTTTTGAGAATAAGTCGCCAAGACAATCCGCACTGCATAACCTCTAACATGAGAAATTCAAACTGTTTGTGGTCTTCATGCAAAGGGCGGCCCCATTCCGTATCATGGTATTTTTGATCTGCTTCCGAACGACACCAATTATTGCAATAAGCCATTGGGCGATTCCTTAAATTCTGCGCGGAAAAAATTTCGTGTTTAAAACATTAACGGTGCAAATTGACAAAAGCAGCCGCACTGATGCCAGCTTTTGCCCCGCTTCCTGCCGCAACACTGGCTTGCCGGAATTCACTTTCCGTACAGTCTCCGGCGGCAAAAATACCTTCTACATTTGTGCGCTGTTTTTCATCGACAGCCACTAGACCCGAAGGGGTCAAAGCAACGGAAGAGTTCTTAAGCCACGCTGTTTGCGGCACGGCTCCCACCGCCACGAAAATTCCTTGGCAGGGCAACTGTATCGTTTCATTTGTTTTTAGATTTTTCAGCAAGGCTCCGGTAACCGAATCGTCTCCCAATACTTCTTCCACCACGCAATTTAATTGCATCGAAATATGAGGCGTTTGTTTTACTTTTTCTACGGTCACGGCATCTGCGCGAAATCCTTCCCGACGGTGCACCAGCGTTACTTTGGGACAGAATTGAGATAAAAACAAAGCATCTTCAAAAGCGGTGTTTCCCCCGCCTACCACGATTACTTCTTTACCTTTGAAGAAAAAACCATCACACGTAGCACAAGCTGATACGCCGTGACCGCGCAATCTATCTTCTCCTTTTACGCCCAGCCACCGTGCGGCCGCACCGGTAGCAATAACAATAGCTGTAGTCTGATATTGTTCCCCGCTACTGGCCGTAACTAGAAAGGGTGTTTTTTCCCCTTCAATTTTTACAATTTCGTCGGTGGTAATTTGCACACCCAAGCGTTTGCATTGTTTATGCATTTGGTCCATCAGTTCAAACCCACCCACCGGATTAATAAATCCGGCATAATTTTCAATATCATTAGTTTGCAATAGCTGGCC
>JAZNEO010000054.1:0-7501 GCA_045588685.1 Candidatus Avelusimicrobium sp.
GGAATGGATGTGTACCGGACAAGAAATGCAGGTCTGTTGAAAGATATTGAAACGGAAATTATCGAAAACAAACGCACCCTGCCGGTCGAGGCAATCGTGTCCGCCCATGCAGGGGAGCCTTTGTCTATTACACTTACAGAACGGTACAGCGAGAATCCGGTAAGCGCGACAGTGACCGGAGAAATCGTAGAAAAAGAAGGCAAGCAATATAAACAATTTTACGGGATGAGCTCTGCCTATGCCCAGCAAGCCCATTACGGCGGCTTAAAAAAATACCGCGCCAGTGAAGGCAAAGTGGTACAAATTCCGTTCCGCGGCCCGCTGGAAAACACCTTATTATCCATTTTGGGCGGTATGCGTAGTTGTATGACCTATATTGGGGCCAAACGCTTAAAAGATATGCCCAAATGCGCCACGTTTTACCGCGTCAACCGCCAGTTAAACAATGTGTTTGGAGAAGAAGCTTAAATTTGAGGTAATCTTAAAAACCCGCCTTATACAGCGGACCCAAGGAGAAAAAAATGATTCAAAAAGGTGCAAAAGTAAAATTTGACTATACCTTGACAGTAGACGGAAAAGTGCAAGACAGCTCTGCCGGCCGCGGCCCGCTGGAATATACGCACGGAGCCGGACAAATTATTATTGGACTAGAAGAAGAACTGGCCACCATGAACGTAGGTGACAAGAAAACCGTTAAAATTGCCGCGGAAAAAGCATACGGCCCCGTATTAGAGGAAGCCATTAAACGCGTCCCCAAAACCGCGATTAATAATGCAGACCAATTAAAAGTAGGGGACATGGTAGGCGCCAGCAACGGCGGCCACACCTTCCGCGCAATTGTGAAAGAAATTTCCGATCAAGAAATCACCCTGGATTTTAATCATCCGCTGGCCGGGAAAGAATTAACCTTTGAAGTGGAAGTAAAAGAAATTAATCAATAGTCGCCGTACATGCGGCTAGTTGTTACCCTAGTATAAAAATTTTGCTATACTAGGTAGGTAGTACCAATTTAATCTGTTTTTGGAACCGCATGTGGAATGCGGAGAGCTTTGGGGAACCCCAAGGCACTTTTCACCTCCAAAAACAGCTCGTTATCAGGCAAGTATCTTAATGGGTAGCTCCCAAAGGGATACTTGCCGAGTGTTTGCCACGCCTTCGGGCGCGGCAAACCACGGCTGTTTTATTTGGGTTAGGTGAAAAGGCTCAAATAGGACGGCCGTTTTTTTGCGTGCATTTTCCAAAAACAGAAATAAAAGGAGACTCGTATGCAAAAAAACAAACAAGCATTCACACTAGTAGAACTACTAGTTGTTGTACTGATTATCGGTGTTTTATCAGCCATTGCCATTCCCATATATCAAGGGGCGATTGACAAAAGCCGCTGGAGCACCTTACTGGCCCCGGCCAAGGCCTTACAAACTGCTCAAATGGCCGCCTATATGGAAAACGGAGCATACGCAGATGATATGAGTGCGTTAGTTTTGTCTTTGCCCGGAGAAGCGCAAGACAATACCTATATTATGCCGGATGCCGAGTATAGTATCGACACCAAAACCGCCAGTCAAAGTACCATTACCGGACAATTAGATACCCTTCCCAATGTAAGACTTTCTATGGCCCTTAAAAACCCGGACAGTTATTTGTTTTGCGAAGCCAAAAGTGGAGATACACGTGCGGAACGCTTATGTAAAAATTTACTAGCCGGACAAAAGGCAGGCAGTAGAAACGGCTATGATAAATATATATTAGACTATCCGGGTCCGTGTGCGTGGGCCAATACGACCGGACAATGTTATGTGAGTGAAGAAGCCCGTTGCAGCGCTATGGGTATGCCATATGCAAATGGATATTGTGGCTATGCTGAGGAACAACGGAGAGATATTAATGAAGGTGGGATATGTACGGGTACTGTAGAACAAGGATGTGCACGTTCGGTTATAAACGAGGGAGGACTTTGCAAGGGGGATGGGCATAATGCATGTGGTTGGTCCACGTTCAATCTAGGCGGTAAATGTACAGGCACCGTATACGGTGGTTGTAATTTTTCAGTTTTTAATGCAGGAGAATGTAATGGAAACTCTACGTCGGGCGCCGCTTGTATTTCTAATACATTTAATGAAGGAGCAATTTGTAATGGTAATGTAGGTGGAAATTGCAACTCCAATACTTTTAATGGTGGAAAATGTATTGCAAACAACTCAAATACATGTCGTGGCAATACCTACACCAACGGCGGCTGTTGTGAAGATTACGGAAAAGGATATTGCCCGGCAGACGCGCCTAAATGTTAATCTTGTAAAACTCCCCCAACTTGGCATTGGGGGATTTTTATTAGGAAGGTTTCACTTGTAGTGTGACCAAATAATCTGCCAAGACTTGCCCGTCTGAAGTATCGCGCTTATTAAACGGCACTAAGTTTAAGTGTAAAGGCAGTTTCCCCTCTCCCCAAATGCGTCCGGGGAATTTGGTAGCGGCCCGGTCAAAATCAAACACATAATCCATTTGGGCCGGCTGTCCTTGAGACATTTTCCGACGGGTTTCCAGCGTCAGCATCGGGCGCATATACACATTGCGGTAAAACACTTTATCTTTCTCTTGTAGGTGAAAAAGTTCTCGCGCCGATTGATTCATCGTTTGAATATATCCTTTGGAACTTAAAATCAACATCGGATGAACGGCCTTTTCGAAGGCATTCTTGAAGGTTTCCCGCTCTGAACGGATTTCCCGCATCATCTTATTGGCGCGTGTCATATCGCGGAAGAAAACCAGCACAATGCGCCGTCCTAAATATTTTTCTGCCAAGGCGGAAAGCTCCACTTCCATCCGGCCGCCGCCCGGACGGGTAAAATACAACTGCACCGGCTCTTGTGATCCTTCCAGCCCATTGACCACTGCTTCATATTTTTCGCGCGCAATCGGTTGATGATCCGGGCTAATAAAATCTGCCAATAATTTATCAGTTAATTCTTCGGGAGATTTTACTCCTAGCATCTGGCAGGCGGTATGGTTGGAATAAATAATTTTTCGGTCTTCCAAAATGACAATGCCTTCTTGTACATTTTCTACGAGCAAAGAATTTTTCTCCCCTGCTTCACGCATCTTGCGTTCCATTTTGGTTTTACTGGTAATATCTTCCGATACATTGAGCAAATAATCGGCGTCTCCATCAGCATTATACAAAGGAGTTTTGACGGTATGCATAATTTTCACTCCTTCGTTGGGAGTAGAAATCAGCTCCTGGGCAATGTTGAGCTCCCGATGGCTGTTAAATACCTTCTTATCGGACTCCAACACAAAGTCCAACTGTTCCCTGGTGATGTCCTGACGATAATCTTGTTTACCGATGACTGTTTGAGCAGCCACCCCAAAGATTTGTTCACTGCGTTTATTCCACAAAATATAGGTGCCGTCCGGTTTTTTTACCGACAACGCCACCGGCAAATTGTCCACAATATTTTGCAAGAAATTTTTGGTTTGCAAAATTTCTTTTTCCTGTTGCTTCTTTTGAGTAATATCTTCGGCAATAGAGAGCATCATGAACGGACGCCCTTCTTGGTCTAGTACAGGTACTTTAATCAAATGGAGCAGTAATCTTACATTGTTTCTATTAATATATTCCTCTTCCGGAATATCTAAAATAGTTCCTCCCTCGAGTACTTTTCGTTCTCGTTCACTATAAAAGTCATGTTCATCTAAATACAAAGTTTCCTGCGGGAATAATTCTTTAGCTTTTTTATTGATAAAGGTCCATGTTTGGTCCATACTACGTGCGTAAATAGCCAAAGGTGCATTGTCCAAAATAGCCTGTTGGAATTGACTAAATTTAGCCAGTTTACGTTCTTGTTCTTTACGCTTGGTAATATCTTCCACCATCGTAATAACGAAACTAAATTGTCCCGCCACGTCAGAAACAGGCACTTTTACAATATGCAATGAAATCCATTCGCCGGTTTCCGTCATATAAGGTTCTTCAGCAATATCCAAGATTTGGCCGCTTTCTAACAAATCCGTCTCGCGTTTCAAATACTCACGAATTTGATCTTCTGTTTCATGCGCGGCCGCTCCCCGCTCATCCAACTGATCATTTTTATCATGGAAAATTTCTTCGCTCTTTTTGTTACTCAGCAACATTTTCCCGTCTTTATCGCGAGCATACAATCCTACTGGCATATTTTCTACAATGGCGGTCAAAAAAGCATTGGCACGCATCAACTTACGTTCTTGTTCCCGTCTTTGGGTTACATCTTCCACGATGCTAAGCACCAGCGGTTCCGGACCGGCATGCATTAATGGAGCTTTAATCATGTGAATCACTTTCTCGTTTCCTTGTTGATCCACAAAAATTTCATCCGGATATTCTTTTAATTTGCCCTCTTCCAAAATGGCCTTCTCACGGCTGGCATATCCGCGCACATCGGACAATTTCTGATTAGGATGCGGACTGGTGATATATTGCGTATTTGAAACGCCCAACACTTTCATACTCTGTTTGTTATAATACGTCATGCGGCCGTCGGCAGTGCGGGTATAAATACCTAACGGAACATTATCCAAAATAGCTTGCAATAAATTGCGGGTTTGCACCAATTCGATTTCTTGCGCGTGACGCGATGTGATATCTTCAAAAACCGTCAGAATGGAGGCCACACGGTCTGCTTTGAGCATAGGCACTTTACTTACGGCTAAAGCTACTTCTTCTCCATTGGCCTTGCGAAAACTCATATGGCGGGAGAGATAACTTTGCTGTTGTTGCAGTACCTCATGGTCCAAAATCCCCAGTATTTTAGACAATTCTACCGGCATGAGTTCCGATACTTTTCTTCCTACAGCATCGGCAGAGGAAAAGTGAAACAGTTGTACCATCTTCTCATTCCAAGCACGACACACGCCGTAAGCATCTTGCACCATGACAGCGAAAGGATAATGCGAGACAATAGATTGTAAAAACTGTTTCTCTCCTATTGTTTTTCGGTAATCCGGCACGTCTTCAAAGGTAAGTAAGGTATACGGACTGTCCGGTACGCAGGTAGCGCCGACACTCACGTGTAAACTTTCCATATCGCGTGTGACAATTTCTCGAATGATTTTATCGGTAACGGGAGCTTTTAATAAGGCCTGCACATCTGTCCAAACCAGCCCATATTTAGAAAGCGGCTGACCGGCAATTTGCTCACTGGTAAACCCGATTAATTGTTCCATGCGGGTATTGATGCCGATTATTTTTCCGTCCGCATTTACCAAGGTAACCGGCACCGGCAGCCAAGTGAGCATCTCTAGAAAAGATTTTATTTTCTCAGGCAGTTGATTTTCTTTAGAAAACATGGAAAACAGATGGCTTCCCATAGTCACTCCTCACACGAAACTACAGCTTAACACGCCGTTTGTTATATGCTAATAAATTCACAACACTCTTGCAAGGCAAAATTATTCAAATTTCCTGCGGCACGTCACTTCCGAGCCGACAAAAAACAATTGATTTCGTTTAAACACACAAGAAACCAAAGTGGCGGACGGCTCCGGCCCGATCGTATTATCCGGCAAGTAACAGTCAATCCGTTTACAGTCATACGTTTCCCGGCATTTTTCAAAAGACGAAGATGGGAAATTGACTAAATACCATGAAAATTCCAAATTATCTTGCAAAGCCTGTAAAAAAGATTGGCAATTCGGCTGCATGTTTGACGGACACTCCGGTTGAGCGGAAACGGTTTGTTTTTCCACTTTTTCTTGCAACAATGTATAACGCTGCTCCGGAGCAGGACTGCCCTGCACCATATAAGCATCAAAGCATCTCATGCCGTCTGGCATATCTTTGGTACAAGTATATTGCTTGAGGATATCATTTCCCGGGCAAGTATCTTCCACTTGTTCGGCCTCTGTGGTCAAATAATACGGCGTTTGCCGTAAGGTATTCATTTTGTAGCCGTCTTTTTCCCCCAACAAACCGGCACAGGCAGTCAGCAAACAACAACTGCATAACAGGATATATTTTTTCATCTTGTCCCCCTCTATCTGCTTTTCCAACAAGAATATGTTTTTGGCACGTCCTTTTTATATAATACTATTTATGAACTGTATATTTTGCGGAATTGTCAGCGGGGAAGTAAAAAGTCAGCTCGTGTACGAGAATGACGATGTGGTCGCTTTTAAGGATTTAAATCCCCAAGCCCCCACACATTTACTAATCATCCCCAAAAAACACATCAGCCGCTTGGCAGAAGCGCAAGACGGCGACGCGGAACTCTTAGGTAAAGTATTGCTGGCCGCACGTGATTTGGCTAAGAAATACAATTTACCGGATTTCCGTCTGGTAACTAATAACGGCAAAGGTGCCGGACAAAGCGTAGACCATTTACACTTTCACTTAATGGCCGGCAGACGCTTTTTGTGGCCCGCCGGATAACTATTGCAAAAAGAAGCATAAAAACACCCCGCTTGAAAGTAATAAGCGGGGTGTTTTGTATTTTATCTGTTTATATCCTCAGCATTTACGAACATTGCTAGGACAATGTGTTTCGCCCAACACCCCTTCTTCACAACAGCCCGTGCCGTTATAAGTTCCCGTACAGCTCCCGTCTGCTTTGGCTATACATTTCCCACCATCATTCACAGTAATCTCCCTACAATCACTTCCGCCCGTTCCTTCACAAATTCCTCCGGAATTAATAGTAGCGTATCGGCAGCCCCAACTACCGCCACCTATACATTTTCCTCCATCATTTACGATAGAAGTGTGACAAGCAATGAATTGTTCTCCTTTGCAAACTCCACCGTTATTAATGGTGGAATTATTACACCCATAATCTCCACTACTAGCTTTCGGGGCATAACAAGTTCCTCCGTCATTAATCTCCGTATAGGTGCAACCATTGTGCCCTAATGTAATACAGGTCATACCATCCCCTACTGTTTGATTATTAGTTCCTCGATATCCACATACATTGGCATAGGTAGCTCCGGCTCCATACGTTCCTACTAAATTAGTATGATAGGTCTTTCCTAATGCATCACACTTTTCTTTTTCTGTCTTATAGCATGATGTGGTGGTGGTAGACCAAAAACGATCCACAGAACCACATGTTGCCTTATCGATACTTTGGTCTAATAAATAACCCGTATATCCGTCAACTGACGTTAACTCTTGTCCATTAAGCAATTTTCCGCAAAGTCTGTTGGCGCGCTCATCTCCGGTCTTGGCTTCACAATGTAACTGTCCGGCAAAGGTTGGACTGGCATCTAAATAGCTCGCTAATCTTACGTTGGCTAGTTTGCTATTCGTCACTCTGATTACATTGGGGTCAGAGGTGTTATTAGGTGTGATTAAACTAAATGTTAAATCATTGTTCTCCATAGTCACATCTAAATTAGCCATGGTGTCGGTATATCCGTCATTGGACATTTTAAATGCTTCTTCCGCATCTTTTATCGCTTTGGCTCCCGGGAGCATCGTGCTCCAATGGCTCTTATCTACTGCTCCTTGATACATCGGGATAGCAATAGC
>JAZNEO010000055.1:0-8627 GCA_045588685.1 Candidatus Avelusimicrobium sp.
ACGGTTTAGAAGGAAAAGCGTCGCATGGTTCCGGTCATAAATTCTGCTCGCCGGAGTTTTACCAAACGTTGGCAGAAGTGGAGCAATTGTTCGGTGTAAAATTCCCGCATTTTGAAGGGGAGAAAACACCGGAAAATATAGAGGCCAATTATTGGGCAGTGCTCGAAACCTTTCGCCAAGCTTTGACGCAAGATAAGGATTTAACAGAATATATTGCCTCTTGCATCGCAGAGCGCGGGGCAGAATTGAAACAAGCCGGCCGTGTGGCCCGCGCAGATTTGGGCGACGTACAAAAAGTATATACCGATTTTACACCGAATAATGTGCCGGAACAATTCCATTTCACCGTTGGAGAAAGTTATACGCTGCGCGGTGTAATGGCGGGTGTACTCGCTCATATCAATAAGCAAACCGGCGGTACTATTTTGGCCGGCTCGGCAGATTTATATGGTTCTACCAATGCCGGGAAAATCGCCAAAGATTTTCCGAAGGGATTTTTTAATACCGTTTCTAATCCGCTCAGCCGCCAATTATCTATCGGCGGTATTTGCGAAGACGGTATCGCGGCGGTGTGTAGCGGCGTATCTTCGTTTGGACGGCATATTGGCGTATATTCTTCGTATGCGGCTTTCTTAGGATTTGGACATATTGCCGCGCGCTTGCACGCAATCGGCTACGAGGCTGCCAAAGAAATCGGCGCTCATCCCAACACCTTTATTTGGATGAACGGCCATGCCGGTTTGTCCACCGGAGAGGACGGCCCGACACACGCCGATCCGCAGGCCTTACAGTTGGTGCAAGACAATTTTCCGAAAGGGACATGTATTTCGCTGACTCCGCTGGAAGTAGATGAAATTTGGCCGCTGATGACGCGTGCCTTGCAATTGCGTCCGGCGGTGTTATGTCCGTTTGCGGTGCGCCCGTCTGCTAAATATTTAGACCGCGCGGCGTTGGGTATGGCACCGGCGGCGGATGCCTTGAAAGGGGTATATTTCTTGCGCAAACCGAAGGGAGAACCGGAGGGCGTGATCTTTGTGCAAGGGTCAGCTGCAGGGAGAATTTTTGCACAGGGGGTGCTCCCTGTGTTAGAAAAGGAACAGTTAAAGGTGGCGGTCATTTATGTGGCCAGCCGCGAGTTGTTTGAACTCTTGCCCAAACAGGAGCAAGACGCGTTAGTTCCGCCGGCGTGGAAACGAATCGCCACCGGAATTACGGATTTTACATTGCCGACACTCGATTGTTGGTTGCATAGTGATGACGGCCGTGCCAGCGCACTCTATCCGCACAAGCAGGGCGGATTTTTAGGTAGCGGGCCCGCCGCCAAAGTGTATGAAGAGGCGCAGATGGATGCCGCCGGCCAACTACGCGCCGTCAAAGAATATTTGGCGCTGCGTAAAAAATCGAACTGGCAATAAAGAAGGAGAACAAAATGGCAGAAGAAAAACCTTATTTAACCGGAAGAACGTATATTTTCAAATTGCCCAAAGGCAAAGACTTGATGGAATCGTTGGCGGCGTTTTGCCACGATAATCAAGTAAAATGCGGGATTGTCAATGTAATTGGCGCGGTGGAAAACGCCACCATTAGTGCCTTTGACCAAGCCAAGAAAAAATATGACAAAAAAGTCATTGCACAACCGCTGGAAATTGTCAGCTTAAGCGGTAATATCAGCATTCAGGATAACCGTCCGTGTGTGCACGCGCACATTATGCTGGCCAACAAAGAAAGCGAAGTGTTTGGCGGACATTTGTTGCCGGGCACGAAAATCTTTGTAGGAGAAGCCTATATACAAGAACTTGTGGGCGAACCGAAAGTGCGCCGTATGGATAAAGTGACGAAAGTGTCTTTGTGGAGTTAAACCGGAACGGTTCTTCTTTTGACAGCGTGGAATTTTTTCCACCCTGTTTTTGCGTTTGGTTAATACTTTCCTGATAATGTAGTATAATGAAATGAGGAAGTAAAAGTTGTGATACAATTTGTGAAGATTATTTGTTGAAGTGCGGGGGAAGCCCGCGCCGAGCAAGGGAAGGAGAATATCTTTCCGGCGCAAATTCTCAGTCAACAAATAGTCGCCCTGTCTTACCCATTTCTACTATTCAGAATTGGGTAGGCGGCGATTATTTGTTAAAGGTTACTGAGAATTGCTTTTAACAAGTCGCCGCTTTTTTTATGCTGATTTGAAGTAATAAAAATAAGACAGGAGGAAGTATATGAGTATAAAAAATAAAAAAGCGTTTACGCTGATTGAACTGTTGGTGGTCGTGCTGATTATTGGGATTCTGTCGGCAGTGGCTTTGCCACAGTATCAGGCAGCAGTTGTTAAAGCAAAAGCTGCTACTATGCTGGCTTTTGCCAAAAATTTACTGGAAGCAGAGGAAGTATATTATCTGGCAAATGGCTTTTACACAGGCTCTGTCTCAGATCTTGATATTGGTATGCCGGCAGAATGCAGCCATATTAACTTTCCCCAATATGATAGTTCTAACACAGGAGAATTATTAAAATGTAAAAATGATTTTTTGGTAGATAATGCGGCTCACGTTAACAGAGTGGGTGTCCATTATTGTCCGGGTAAAAATACTACTTGGGATGAATGTAGTCACGCAAGACATTTTATGATTGGATTTGTAGGTCCCCGAGGCACAGAAGAAAATGGAAAAAGAAAGAATAAACGATTTTGTCAGCCCTTGAATAATTCTTCTTTAGGTAAACGAATTTGTTCAAATTTTGGGGGTCTCGAAGAATGGGAATAGTGCATTTGTTATATATCTTTGATCGTAAGATTAAAATGTCATAGATACTTCTTACAAAAACACCCCGCGCAAAGCGGGGTGTTTTACAGGATTTCTTTTTCCAAAAACTTATTTCTGTGGGGCTCCGCCGGTTAAATCTTTAATCGCGGCTACGGCACCTAGTACATTGCTGGCTTCATAGGGCATATAGATAATTTTGTTATCTTTGCCACTGGTCATTGTCGTCAAAGCCTCAATGTATTTCAAAGATACTTGATAATTGGCCGGATTGGCTTTATCGCCCACGCCGGCGGCCAAAATCTTGACAGCTTCCGCTTCGGCGTTAGCTACAGTGATTTTAGCTTGGGCAATACCTTCCGCCTCTAAAATCGCGGCTTGTTTGGAACCTTCCGCCTTTTTAATTTCGGCTTCCCGTACGGCTTCCGCTTTTAAGATCTGAGAGGTTTTCAAACCTTCGGCTTCGGTTACGGTTGCACGGCGGTCGCGTTCGGCTTTCATTTGTTTTTCCATGGCTTCGCGAATGGCGGTGGGGGGGATAATGTCTTGCAGTTCCACGCGGTTGACTTTCACGCCCCATTTGTTAGCGGCATTGTCCAAGGTAATTAACAGTTTGCCGTTGATTTTTTCGCGGGCAGTATAGGTTTGGTCCAAATCCAGTTCACCGAAAATGTTACGCAAAGTGGTTTGCGTTAATTTTTCAATAGCCGTCGGCAAAGATTCTACTTCGTAAGCGGCTTTGACCGGGTCGGTAATTTGGAAATACAACACCGCGCTGATTTCAATGGTGGCATTATCTTTGGTAATAACGCTTTGACGCGGGAAATCATAGACGGTTTCGCGCATATCAATAACGGTGCGGATTTCTTTGTAGGGCATGACGCGGGTGCGGCCGGTGTTGTCTACAAACTCGCGGCTGTTGCGCCATTCCATGATGTGCGGACGGTCCATGATGGGGATAATCCAGTTAATACCCGGATACAAGACCCCATGGAATTTACCGAAGCGTTCGACGATAATCACTTGCGCTTGGTCCACAATTTTGATACCTTTGGCAATTAAAACCACTGCAAAAAATACAATGGCCGCCAAGAAAATTACATATAAGTCCATCATTATTTTGTTTCCTCCTGTGTTGGAATAGTTGTTACAAAAAGGGTATTGCCGTCTATTTTCTCTACGCGCACTTTTTCACCTTCTTTGGCGGCTGCGTTAAAATAAGCCCGCCAGTTGTCTCCGTCGGTTTGCACGCGGCCGATGTGTTCCTCGTCGGGGGCAGTGACTACAATTACCAAGCGCCCGATTAGTGCATCCACATTTGTTTTGACGTGTTTAGTGTGCATGTACAACCATTTTTTGGCCATGGGCCGTACGGAAATAAAAGCCAGCAGAGAGATACACACAAACAAAACCGATTGGCTGCCGATGCCCAGTCCTAACCATGCCGCAAAGGCAGAGCCCAAGAGCCCGATGCCAAAGCAGGTAAGAGAAAAGTCCATCGTGAACAATTCTCCGATAAAACATCCTACCGCTACAATCAAATAAGTATAGTAAGGCATGATTCCTCCCGACAATTAATTTTTTAGCACGTCCATATACTGACGTAAAAACGTAAGCCTCCGCTCATCGCGCAGTTTGTTGAGAATAAAAATCATGTGGCTGAAGAAACGGCGCAGTATCAAACGAGAAGAAAGCGGTTGTACAAAGGCCTCGTTCCATTCCAAATTGCGTTCAAAAATATAATTTTTGCAATCTTCTAAGGTAAGCAAGCGGCCGTTTTCTAACGGATCGGCAAATAAAGGTTGAGAATTGTCTTGAGGTTGCAAAACGGGCAGTACCCGCCCGGCCAAATCAACTACTCCGGCTTCTAGCCCGAAACGTTTTGCACAGACGGTGTATAAACAGCACATACACAAAACTGCACCTTGCTTTTTCTGCAAAAAGCGCCCGAATGAAATTTCTTTAATGTCATGGGCGGCCGGCAGAACCGCATATTGTTGAGTGTGAAAGAAAAAGTGCCCTAAGTGGTTCCAAATATCCGCCGCAGACGTGCAGTTGGCCAGTACCGGACGCAATTGACGAGATAGCTCGTCAATGTGCTGGCTGATTTCCTGACGGGTGATAGCAGGATTGACAAACCGGGTGGCTAAGGTAAGTGCTTCTTCCAACTCCGGGTTAATTTTATCCGTGAAATGAGCAATTTGTTGGGTTAATTCTTCCCAATACACTTCTTGCATGGCACTGACAAAAGCGGCCGGTAAAGAAGAATGAAAATCCTGCTCAATAACGCTGTGCAACGCCTGAGAATTGTTTTGCATGATATGCGCCAATTCCTTTTTGAGCAAAGCCGCTTCCGGGCCGGTTTCGCGGCCCAATAAATCGATGAGGGCTTTAATTTGGGAAGGTTGAATTTGTTGCATATACATAATCTAGCAAATTTAGCCGTTTCGTGCACGGAAATAAAAGGAGTATTTTTATTGTAAAAATGTTTTGTATGCGTTTTTTCCCGTTGTTAACTCGTAAAATCACCGTCCAATTGCTTATCTAGTCTTTCCTATGTTACCGAATGTGTTGGTTGTCAATAAAAAACCCGCGCTTTTGGCGCGGGTTTTTTGACGAGCAAAAGATTTATTGAATATCTTTTTCGTTGGCGGTAATCAAGAGTTCCACGCGGCGGTTTTTGGCGCGGCCGGCTTCGGTGCTGTTGTCAGCCACCGGTTGGGCAGAACCATAACCGACGTATTGAATGCTCAAGGTTTTCAAACCGTTACCTACTAAATAATCATACACGGCTTTAGCACGATTGGTAGATAAGGTTTTATTGTATGCTTCGCTACCGGTAGAATCGGCATGACCGGCGACGATGATATTATTTTTCGGATATTTCTTTAACACGCGTAATAAATCATTAAGCGTGGTCACAGAAGCGGAAGACAAGGCCGCATTACCGGTTTCAAATAAAATATCATTTTTCAATGTAATGACCAAGCGGATTGTTTTGCCGTTGGCATCTTTGACTTTGGTGACGTCAGCAATGGCGGCTAATTCTTTAGCTTGTTTGTCATAATAGTTACCCAAAGCACCACCGACTGCCGCACCTGCTAAGGCACCGTAGATGGCTCCTTGATAACTTTTTCCGCCGGTATTATTGGCGATTACGGCTCCGGTTAAAGCACCTACGGCCGCCCCGCCGCCCGCACCGATAGCGGTACGTTTACCCGGAGTGGTGCAAGCTGTCAGCAATAATGCCACGCTCACGCCCAGTAACATCATTTTTTTCATGGTATTCTCCTTTTTCGGCCTAGGGCCGGATATGTAGTAAATATATTCTAACTTTTTTGAACGAAATTGTAAGTACTTGCTTCTGTTGCTATTTAGCGTGTTGGTGAAAAATAAATTTTAACCATCCCGGATAAAGCGCTACTACATAGATTACAATAAAGCTCTGCGCTACTAATCTGCCCCAATGCGGCCCCATCCAAAAGATGCAATATTTCTGCAAAAACATAATCAGTAGTACTAGAGGAATTAGCCCTACTATTCCCCAAATAATTCCCTTCCAGTTAAGTCCGGTTGCCTCAAAACCAATCCAGCGTTTTTCAATGTAGCGTGCGACACAAAATGCCGCCAAGGCCCCAATATCTTTATAGCCGTCATTCATCATTTTTTGTGGGTCTACCAACAGTTTTCCGTCGACATAATCTAAGGGATAAGGTTTGTAAGTAATGTACAATAATGCCAGCGCAGAAAATAAAATTCCGCCTAGTAAGAATTTATTTTCCTGTTCGGGGTGTTTATCTACGTAAGCAAATATTTTCCAGGTACCCCATAGAGACAGCACCCCTAATATGAGCCCTACGCCGACATCTTGCGGGGTATGTACCCCCAGGTAATTACGGGAAAATCCGGTTACCAAAATGGCAATCACACATAATACGGCCGCCCAACGCATGCGGGCACTATGCCAAAAACCAACTGCCATACCGCCGTAAATGGGAGTGGCGGTCGTGGTGTGTCCGCTGGGGAAAGAATAACCCGTTGCCGTTTCAATGGCGTTTCCGGCAGGTAATATCCGCGGGTCCCGTATCCAAGGACGGTAGACACAAGCAGTTAGTTTCAGTACGGCGTTGAATGCCACACAGATATGCAGTGCAGTTAACGTAAATAAACCGTTTCGTTTATGAACGGTCCAATAAATAAATGCAGGCAGTAACACTAAGTAAGTTACCGCAAACAAGGAAACCATCTCCAAGCACGGAGTCCACGCATCTTGGATGCTATTTCTAAATTGTTGTAGCCATAACAAGTATTGTATATCCATCTTTTTCTCCTTTTATTTAATTGAGTCCTAATGAAGCTAAAAGCCGGCGGATCAATCCTTCCGTTTTTTCTTTCTCCGGGGCGCGGGAAATGATATTGGAATGACGTTGGGTGTGCAGTGCCAAAGAAAGAGCCGAGGTAAAAGAAGGGCCCAGCATTTCTTCGCTGTCTGCAATTAACTCATCATGCCCCGCCAGTTTCACTCGTCTAACGGAAAAAACAGATTTAGCGGCATTTTTTACGGGAATATCAGCCCCGCCGCCGGTAAGTACAATTTGGTGTGGTGCGTATTTAATGTAAGAGAGCGATTGCACCAACTCATGATGTATCTTTTTAAGCAGTTTTTGGGCGGCTTCGTCCAATACCTCATCCATGATTTCATCTTCCCCGTAGGTATAATCTCGCTGAATTTTTTGCGCTTCCTGAAATTCGTTTTGCAACGTGTAGGCCACTTCCTGGGTGACAAGTTCAGCTCCTAACGGGATTTCCCAAGCCGCTTCTAAAAGTCCTTTGTGATACAAAGCGGCGGAACTGTTTTGAGCGCCAATGTCTAAAAGCAAAACACCGGCTTGTTTTTCCTCGGGCTTAAGCAAAGTATCACACAAAGTTAATAGGGTAGGTACAACTACAAAATCTTCATAACCGGCCGCAGTTAAGACGCGGTTCAAATTATGCAGGTGACTGCGCAAAGCACAGGAAATAAAACTTTCTACTTCTAAATTATTACCGCTGAGCCCCACGGGATTAACTCCCATTTTCCCGTCTAAGGTAAAACATTGCGGTAGTACGTGTACAATCTCTAATTCCTCGCTTAAACTTTCCGGCAAAGATTGGTCCAAGACAGCTTGTGCATCTTTTTCGGTAATCACTTGATCTTTACTAGTGATGGAAAGAAAACCGCTGGTACGGCGGAAACTTAAAAATCCGCCTCGTAGCCCAACAGTAAGTGTGGGGGTAAAAGGAGCATATTCGCTCATTTCTGCCAGTAGCTCTGATACGGTACGTACCGTACGGTCAAAGTCCAGTATATAGCTGGCACTGATGGAAGCGCACGGCACCTGCACGCTACGGCGTACGCGGAAGGTGTTGGTAATGCTGTCATAAGAGGTAAGCACGGCCGCAATTTGGCCACTACCGAAATCTAAGGCTAAAAAGTGTTCTTCCATGGCCCTATTTTATCAAATTTAGGGTGTAACTGCTTTCGCCTAAAAATCGGCGTAAAAAGTAAATTTTTGTATGGAACTTAGGCGGCAGAGAGAAGGGGGAATTTCATATAATATAGACGTGATAGAAATTAAGGATTTATCTTTTCATTTTGGCCTGCGCACCCTTTTGGAAAGGGCGAAC
Organism: Candidatus Avelusimicrobium sp.; assembly: GCA_045588685.1. Classification (GTDB taxonomy): domain Bacteria; phylum Elusimicrobiota; class Elusimicrobia; order Elusimicrobiales; family Elusimicrobiaceae; genus Avelusimicrobium. The sequence goes on from JAZNEO010000055.1 coordinate 8,418, forward strand.
CTACTCGTCCCGGACGGCGTGAAAATGGGCGTCGTGGGCCTAAACGGATGTGGTAAATCTACCCTATTTAAACTCATTACCGGCGAACTATTCCCGGACGGGGGAAAAATAGAAATTTCGCGCGGAACACACATTGTTTCCGTCGCGCAGGATATTAAAGATCCTTCCAAGCATTTACTAGATTATGTGCTGGAAGCCGATCAGGAAATG
>JAZNEO010000056.1:0-5341 GCA_045588685.1 Candidatus Avelusimicrobium sp.
AAGTAACGCCGGAAGTCATGATTCCGCTCACCTGCGATAAGAATGAAATTGTTTCCCAAAAGAAACTCATTCGGGAAGCTTACGACGAAGTAGTCGCCAAGACTAAACAGAAAAAATTGCACTTCTCCGTGGGCACCATGATTGAAATTCCGCGTGCGGCGGTGCTCGCCGGTGATATTGCTTCCGAAGCGGATTTCTTCTCCTTCGGTACCAATGACTTAACGCAAATGACCTTTGGTTTCTCTCGCGACGATATCGGTTCCTTCTTGCCGGAATATTTAAAACAAGGTATTTTGGAAGCCGATCCGTTCCAAACCTTAGACCAGCACGGGGTAGGCCGTTTAATTACCCATGCGGTCATCGAAGGCCGTGAGGTCAAACCGGGACTCAAAATTGGTATTTGCGGTGAACACGGCGGAGACCCCGAAAGTGTGGAATTCTGCCACCGCGAAGGATTTACCTACGTGTCCTGCTCTGCGTTCCGTGTGCCGATAGCCCGTTTGGCTGCCGCGCAAGCCGCCGCCAAAGACGTCTTGGCCAAAAAGAAACGCAAATAAACACTTATTCATAGTTGAAACTTGCAGGCCCCTCGTTTGAGGGGCCTGTTTTTGATTTCTCAAGAGACAAATAGCCCCAATCTATTTTTAGGTCCTTAGGCCCTTGACATATTCCTTATACACTGATATACTGATAGCATTAGCCCACACAATAAATAGGAGAAAATATTGTATGAACCATACACGTAAATTACTAAAATATGTAATTGTTTTATTAGTGGCTTTAATGATGGTGCCAGGGATTGGAATGGCCAAAAGACATCAGACAACTGATGATTCTTTACAAAAAGCCTTAGTCGAAGCTGAAACTCAAGCTCAAAAAGAAATTTGCAAAATAGCAGAAAATGATTGTCAAAAAGTGGTTGATTTGCTTTACGAAATCTTTATGGTGCAAGACTATGAAAGAGGTTATGACATAGTAGATGAGGGAGACTGGAATTATAAAGTGGTAGTACTTGAACCATACGCCACACAACTAAAAAAGATGAATCTTTCAGTTCTAAATTTTGATCGCATGCGTGATGGCGGAAGTACAGCTTTGCTCTTATCTGATGGAACAAAGGTGTTTTTTGACAACAACATATCTAAAGCTTTGAGTGGTCAAAAGTTAGATGATCCCAAAGTCACGCTGCCAACTGGACGTGAGTTTTACATCAAACTGTCTGCTGAAAAATAGAATAAATTAACTATTAAAAACTATAAAACACCCCGCGTATTTTGTATGCGGGGTGTTTTAGCAATAAATCACTTACGCATCAGTTACAAGCTGAAGGTGTATTTCCTCCAAATTCATTTATCCACCAATCACATGCTAATTTCATAAATGTATCATTGCCCCATATTCCAGCGCTCCAATCTGTGTCTCCTTTATTCCTTTGTAATACAATGCCACAGCCAGCAAAAGGACTAGATGTACCGGCGTTTGCATAAAATTGCCCCATGCAGTAATTCGAACCACACTGCCATGTAGAAAAATTTCCAATTTTACCATATGTAGGAACTTCTTTATCTAATAAACCACTATCTGATGTAAAATTTACAGAAGATGCAGGATACCCATTTGTCATCAAATACATATCAATAGCACTCATATAACTAGACATTCCCATTTTTACTTCTACAAACCGCGCTTTCATTACTGCCTTTTTATATTGCGGCAGTGCAATTGCAGATAAAATACCGATAATGAGTACTACCACTAATAATTCAATGAGGGTAAAACCTCTTCTTGCTTGTTCTTTTATTCTCATAACTAGCTCCTTTCTGTTTTGGCAATACATAAAAAACGGCTGTTTATTAACGCGGATCATTACTCTCACGAAAACAAACAGCCGTAGTTTATCGGTGCTGTAAACAGGCAAAACGATAAACGTTTGGTATAAAACAAACGGGTAATTAGGCCGTTTCTTTTATACCTAAACGACTGTTTTTGGAGTAATGATCGTTGTTGTTACAACAGAGCCTATATGCAGGCATCCAAAAACAGATTAAATTCTAACTGCTCTTTTAGTATAACAAATTATTTAGTATTTACAAATACGGTTTAATTTCTTTTTCTATTTTTTCTGCCACCATCCGGTAGCCGGTGGCATTGGGATGTATCTGGTCCGACATTAAATTCTTCTTGCCGAAAATACCGTCTAAAATACCCGATACAAAAACGGCTCCCTTATCACGGGCTATTTTCTTGTAGGCTTTGCTGTAGCGTGCCATTAAGGGGGTGCCGCCCGTATCTACTATCACGGCTATTGCTCCGGCGGCTTGGACTGCTTCTACCATTTGCTCCATCGCCGAAATTGTTTGTTCAAAAGACACCGACTGCATAAAATCATTGGCGCCAAACTCAATCAGCACCATATAGGGCTCATAGTCCAAAGGTTCTTGGATGCGAGTAACCGCGTGAACCGCCGTCTCCCCGTTGCGGCCTAAATTGATTACTTCTCTGCCCAAATTGCGCGTCAATACGGCCGGATAACTATTCTGTGTCAATGCTCCGTAACCGTAGGTTAAACTATCCCCAAAAGCTACAATAGTCCCATTAGCATTGCCCAGATTTTTTATTTTTTGCCTCGAGGGAGAAAACATATACCACATCAAACCTATTATCAGTAAAATTAATATCCATTTGTTCATACTTTATTGTAGCAAAACAATTAGTTAAGATATAAAAAGACTTGACTTTTTCGTCCTAAAAGATAGAATAAAAGTATGAGCAAAAAAATTACTACTAAGCAACTGGACGCGCTGATTGAGGCGGCCATCGCTGTAAAAAAATATTCTTACTCGCCCTATTCTCATTTCAAAGTGGGGGCTGCCGTTTTGACCGAAGATGACAAGATCTACGCCGGCACCAACATTGAAAATGCGTCTTATGGGCTGACTTTATGTGCCGAACGCAACGCCATGTTTAAAGCGGTTAGCGAAGGATATACCCGTTTTACCGCGCTGGCGCTTTGCACCGACCCCGTTCCTAATCAACCTTTCGGCACGCCGTGCGGAGCTTGTTTACAGGTAATGACCGAATTTATGGCTCCCGATACACCGCTTTTCTTGATTTCCGTCGATAAAAAAGGCCAAAAAACGGTGTACAAAAAGAAACTTAAAAATTTTATGCCGTATTCTTTTACGGATTTTTAAGTGTTTCCCCTGTTTTGCACAGGGGATTTTTTCCCAAAAAAACTAGAACAAAATATAGAACTTTTTTTGCTATAATAAGAAATATGAAACAATTACACCCCAAACAACAAGAGCTTTTAGAGATTTTGAAAAATAATATTTCCGACCCGCTCACTCTGCAAGAACTGGCCGACCGGTTGGGCGTCAGCAGTAAAAGCGTGGCGTTTCATCATCTCAAGCAGTTGGAAAACAAGGGTTATTTGAAACGCAATCCGGAAAATCCGCGCGATTATATTTTGCTCAAAGACCCGGAACGCAATGTGGTGTATTTACCTATGTACGGCCAAGCTAAATGCGGCCCCGAAGGCACTTTGCTTTCCGGCGTGCCGACCCGCGTGGTGCCCGTCGACCCGAGTATGATTTATTTTCCGGCCTGCAAAGGATTTATGGTAGAAGCCAAAGGCGACTCCATGGAAAATATCATTGCCCCGCGCGACTGGCTGATTGTGGAACAAAACCGCTGCCCCAATCAACGCGATATCGTGGTCTGTGTCAACCAAGGGGAAGTCATGGTCAAGCGCTTTAGCCAAGACGGAGAAAATATTATTTTGGAATCACAAAATAAAAAATACTCCCCCATCATTGCCGACAAACATAGCTTTCACGTAGAAGGGATCGTACGCAGTATCATCAAACGTAATTTCTAGCAGGCGCGAAAGAATTTGAGCGGTCTGCTGGGATAATAAGTAACCTCAACCGGAACTTTTCGTAAGTTCCGGTTTTTATTTACTTTTTTTGTGAAATTGATATAATAATAAAGTATCCTACTATAGGGAGGAAAGAAGTAGGCCCTGCAAGGGAAAAATTACAATTTCATCTGTTTTTGAAACTACATAGTTAATGTAGTGTGTATAGAAAAATTATACGCAAACGAGTCAAAAACAGTCGTTTAGGTATAAAATAGGCGGACTAATTACCCGTTTGTTTTATGCCAAACGTTTATCGTTTTAACGATAAACTACGGCTGTTATACTTATCTACTCGTTTGCAGATTAGTATAAAAGCCGTTTTTTATGCTTATCCGACCTAAAATGAGGAACAAAAAATGAAACAAGGATTTACGCTCATTGAGTTACTAGTCGTAGTACTGATTATCGGCATTTTGTCGGCAATTGCCTTGCCACAATACACCATCGCAGTGGAAAAAGCCCGCGCTAGCGAAGCACTCATTAATTTGAAACATATACAACAGGCGTATATGCTTAAAGATTTAGAGGATCCCAATTGGACAAATAGCAATCCAACACCAGAACCAAAAGATATTGTTGAAATGTCAGGTGGTGAATGGAGTAGTGATGGATATACATATTGCACAAAACATTTCCAATACTGGTTTGAGGATCCGGATTATTCCGCCTCCCGTGTATCAAGTGAAACTTGCACTTATGATAGCAACTGGACTTATATATTGAATATAGAAACACCTCTCAGAGGAGATATAAACTACAGAGCTTGTACCTGCCAAACCGAGATCGGTTGCAAAATATGCAAAAATTTAGAAGGACAAGGATTTACAACGGAAGACAGACGGGAATAAAGTTTATTTCCTCTTTGTTTGTTTTTGTAAAAACGCGTGGAGTTTTTCCAGTGTTTCGCGGCTAATTGTGTGTTCCATTTTACACGCGTCCATGTCCGCGGTTTTGGCTCGCACCCCCAACACCTCAGTCAAAAAGCGGCTCAAAATGGCGTGGCGCGCCTTTACATCCTCGGCGGCGCGGCGGCCCTTGGCGGTTAGTTTCACCCCGCCGTACGGCTCATGCTTGACATATCCCTGCTCGGCCAGCACGCGCAAGGCTCCCGTCACACTGGGCGTTTTCACCCCTAGCAAATTACGTACATCCGTTACACGTGAAAAACCGTCTGCATTTTGCACCAAACTGATTGCTTCCAAATAATCTTCCATGGGCGCGGATAACATAATGACTCCATTGTTAAGAAAACTAACTTTTCCATATCATAACATATTGATCAGAATATGTGTGCAAAAATCTGAATTGTTGCTATAATGTAAGTAGACCAAGGAGGCTACCCATGGATAGCAAACAATACACCACGCAGTTTCTGGAACGGGTTATACAACGTGACCCCGCACAAAAAGTCTTTCAACA
>JAZNEO010000057.1:0-9736 GCA_045588685.1 Candidatus Avelusimicrobium sp.
GCTAAGCGGTTGTTGCGCACGGCGGGATCTTCTACATTGACCATAACATCAGCAAAGAATTTTTCCAGCGGCCGGGCAAATTTGCCAAACGCGCTTAGTGTCCATAAGCAATCCTGCTCGCTTTGGCACCCAGCAGACAAGGCCGCAATGCGGTTTTCCGTCATAGTTACCACGGTAAATAATTCTTTTTCCGCGTCCATGCTGAATAATTTTTCGTTGACTTGACCGTCGGCCGGTTGGGCTTTCTTTAAGATGTTGCATACCCGTTTGGCAGATCCGGCCGCCAGGGTAAATGCTTCGCTGTTACGTTCTTTCTCTAAAACGCCTAACAGTAATTCTATATTAGGTAGCGGCATTTTGTACCACGGGTTGACCGCTTCCAATAAACTGGTCGTATGGCCGCGTTGTTGCATCAGCAAGGCCAAGCGTTGAAATAAAAAGTCTTTCAAAGCAGTCTCGGCTTGTTTGGTCTCTCTGCCTTTATAAAGAGAAAATGCTTTTTGGAGCAGTTCTTCTAAGGACAGATCTAATTCCTTTTCCAATAAAATGCGTACTGCGCCAAATGCTTGACGGCGCAAAGCATAGGGGTCTTCACTACCGGTGGGGATTTGGCCGATGATAAAATTGCCGGCCAGCGTATCTATTTTTCCGGCTAAAGATACAAAGGCTCCGGTCAAAGTTTCGGGCAATTCCGATGAGGCAGACAGCGGCCAATAGGCTTGTGCCATAGCGTGGCCTTCTTCGGTGTGGCCTTCCAGTTCAGCATAGCGCCCGCCCATATAGCCTTGCAATTCGGGAAATTCATAAACGACGCTACTGGCTAAATCTGCATAGACATAGCCGGCCGCATAGGTTACGGAATCTTTGATGGAATCTTCATGCAGACGGTCGCATAGCCACATGGCCAGCTCTCGTGTGCGTTCGGATTTGTCCAGTAAAGTGCCACACCCTTCTAAGAAAGTGCGGTCTGCCAATTTGTTTTTGAAATAGTCCAAGCTCTCTTTTTTATCATTCTCATAAAAGAAAACCGCATCGGACAAACGGGCAGACATTACCTTTTTAAATCCGTCGCGCACTTCGGGTTGATTAGCCGATACGCCGTCGCGTACTGCGATGAAATAAGGTTGTATTTCATTGTGTCCGTCCACTACCGGGAACATTTTAAGTTGCGTTTTAAATACGGTAGTGATGAGTAGTTTAGGCAGGGTTAAAAATTTTAAGTCAAAATCTCCCGCTACGGCCACCGGATGCTCGGTAAAATAGACAATTTCCTCTACCAATTCCGGGTCTAAATCGGCGTGATAGCCGCGGGCTTTGGCCTCTGCCATAACGCCGCGAACTAACGCTTCCCGGCGGTCTTCCGGCAAGGCAAAAATAGGCTGCGGCTGATTTCTAAGCAGTTCTACATAATAATCTTTATCTGCTTTTTCCACACGGATGGGTTTGCGTCCAAAGGCGGTCAGCGGATAGGTGTAGCGATTAGATTTCACGCCTGCTACGGTGAACGGAACTACCTTCGTGCCGTATAAACCGATTAAACTGCGTATCGGGCGGCCCCATTTAAGTCCGCTTTCTTCCCACACCATATTTTTTGCAAATTCCATACCGGTAATAATATGGGTGAAAATTTCCGGTAAGAGCTTTGCGGTTTTTTCTCCTTTGATTTTGACATCCGCAAAAATGAAGGGGCCTTTCTCGGTTTCCTTAATGACCAGTTTTTCCGGTTTAAGGCCATTTTTTTGGGCAAATCCGGCACTTTGCGGCGTAAAGTTACCGTCGGTATCTTTTAAGAGTTTGGCCGGAGGTCCTTTGACTTCTTTTTGAATATCGGCAGACTTTTCAGCAATTCCTTCAATGATCAAGCACAAACGACGATAAGTACCAAATGCGCTGACAGATTGATAAGTAATGCGATGTTCGTCGAGTAAATTTTTGGCCAACGTTTCCATCTGTTGCATGGCCGGTTTAACAAAGCGGGACGGCAAATGTTCACATCCGATTTCTAAAAAAGCGTTCATTGGGCGGTCTCCTCTTTCTTTTCTTCTTTGGACTCTACACTTTCCACATATACTTTAGCGCAGGCCTTGGCTAAATTGCGGATTTTGGTAATAATGTTGGTGCGGTCCGATACGGAAATGGCGCCGCGTGCTTCCAACATATTAAAGAAGTGCGATACACGCATGGCACATTCATAGGCGGGCAAGTAAAGCCCTTTTTTGCACAAGGCATGACACTCGGCTTCATTTTCTTCAATATCACGGCGCAAGCGTTCTACACTGGACTCCTCGAAATAATAATGAGAAAATTGCTTTTCTTGTTCCAAATGGACATCCCGGTAAGTGACGGTATCGTTCCAACGTAAATCAAACACGTTGTCCACTTTTTGACAATACATAGCAATACGCTCCAGCCCGTAGGTAATTTCTACCGTGATGGGATTTAAACTATAGCCAGCCATATTTTGGAAATAGGTAAACTGCGTAATTTCCATACCGTCTAACCAAATTTCCCAGCCGACGCCGGAGGCACCCAAGGTGGGGGATTGCCAATCGTCTTCAATAAAGCGCACGTCGTGTTGCTGTGGATCTAAGCCGATTGCTTTTAAGGAATTTAAATAAATCTCTTGTATATTGGCCGGGGCCGGTTTCATAATAACCTGGTACTGATAGTATTTGCCCAAGCGATTAGGATTTTCGCCGTAGCGGCCATCAGCTGGTCGGCGGCAAGGTTCCACATAAGCGCGGTTCACCGGCGTCTTGGTCAGAGCGCCCAGTACAGTAGCAGGGTTAAAAGTACCCGCTCCTTTTTCCATATCGTAAGGTTGCACCAAGATACAACCTTGTTTCTTCCAATAATCATTCAGAGAAGAAATAATATCTTGAAAATTCATACCTCGTTTCATATAAGTATTATACAAAACCCAGCGGATAGCTGTATTTGCTAAAATACAAATATGATTACAACGGTTATTTTTGATATGGACGGCATGATTTTTAGTACCGAACCGCTTTACTTTCAATGTTATCAGGAAGCTGCGCGGGAAAAAGGATTAGATTTTCCGTTTGAATTATTCGTGCGTTGCATAGGAATTAGTCTAGAAGAAGCTTCCAAAATTATCCGGAATTCTTTTGGCCGAGACGTGGATGTCCCTGATTTGTACAAGCAATGCGGGCATATCTTTGAGAAATATATGGACACGCACTTTATTCCCCCGCGGGCAGGGGTGCAGACAATGTTACAGACACTTACCGCACGAGGGTTCAAAATCGGTATGGCTACTTCCAACGGGCGGGCTTGGGTGGAAAAATTACTCAAACAGGCAGATTTATCGCATTATTTCAAAGCTATTGTGACGGCCCAAGATGTTTCTAAACCAAAGCCGGATCCGGAAGTATATTTGCGTGCCGCGGCACAACTCAAAAGTGATGTGAAGGAATGTTTAGCTTTTGATGATTCCGTGGCCGGAGCTACGGCGGCTATTTCGGCAGGTATGCGAACTGTGGTGATTCCGGATTTGAAACAACCGGATTCATTTGTGCGCCAACATGCGTTTCGCATTTATGATTCTATGCCTCAAGCATACGAAGAGTTGGAAGAATTATTGTCTTAACCGGTTAATGTGCCGGTGCAGGTACCAGCTCTGTCTGCGTAGCCGCGTTTTCTTCTGTATTTTCAAGATTTGTTGAGTGGAAAGCAAAAGCTTCTTCGGTTAAGCCAATGGGCTTGACGGTTTGGAGCGGATAAGTCAAATACTGGTTTAAGAAACGGCGACAGACTTCTTGGCATTTAGCTAAAGATAATAAATCTTCCGGTTCTGTGAAAACTAATTGTTCAAACGGTTCCTCATGCATGCGTTGCCAAAATTGCGGGGTGATTTTTAATACCGGATGATCCAGTCCAAACCCGGCCGCCGCCATGAGCCGTAGCGTAAAAGCCGGCGCAAAGGCAGGGAGTGGATCGGCAGTTTCCAGCGCTAGTAAAGCGCGCAACAGTAAGTGATATTTTTCTGGACTGGGTTGTCTGAGTGGTGTAAGGCGCATCATCAGTTCGCAACAATGAAAGGCCATCGTTTGCCGTTTGATCTGTTGGCGAACAGCCGGGAAAATATGTTGTATTTTTCCACCTGTAATCGTACCTAAAGCGTTGGGGCCGCGTTGGTAAATGCGATAATCGGCACAGGCAAAAGGTTCGCTGAATGCTTTTAGCTTTCCTTTAGCGCGGTTCACTCCCGGCACACGTACGTGCAAGCGGCCATGTTCCAGCGTATAGAGTGCTATGACACGGTCTGCTTCCCGGAAATCTTGGCGAAAGAGTACAATACCGGAGTCTGAAAATATCATATATTTACTGTAGCAAATTTGAAGACTTTTTGATAGAAAAAGAATATTTTTTTGGACAGAGCTTTCTAGATTAAGCTATAATATATAAGTCCCTTTGGGGTGTAATACCCAACACAGGAAAATTTAACTTAATAATAGGAGATACGGGCCTGAGTTTTCTCCGCCCGTATAAATAGAAGCAACATGTTACCGACATATAGACCAAACAAAGCAAAAAGAGCTAAACACATTGGATTCCGTGCCCGCATGGCTACTGCCGGCGGCCGCAAGGTGCTCAGTTCCAGAAGAGCAAAAGGCCGTCACGAATTGATCCGGGCCTAATATGACTGCGCAGGGCTTGCCCAGAGGCCGCCGTTTGCATTTGAAAAATGATTTTCAACAGATTATTCACGGCGGCGTGCGTGTGCAAGGCAAAGGCCTTGTTTTATGGTACAAGCCCGCTCCCTTTGCCGGTGCAGACCGGCGGATGGGTTTAGTAGTATCCAAAAAGATAGGTAATGCGGTAGTACGCAACCGCATCAAACGGCTTCTTCGGGAAGCATTCAGATTAAACCGGGAAAATTTAGCAAGAGGAGTGGACTATATATTTAGTCCCCGTTGCGGCGAACAGTTAGTTTCCCTATCGCAGGTACAACAAGCGTTACAAGAAGTGTGTTACCGCGGTGGATTGTGGCAACCTAAATAGTTCTCCGCCGCCGCTATAAGCCAGAAATGCATAAGATTTCACTGCAGTTTCGAAAGTCTGTTTTGTATATACTGCGTTTTGCAATAGCGCTGATTCGTCCTTTATTGGGCCCGCGCGGGGTGTGTCGTTTTACCCCTACTTGCAGCCAATATGCTTGTGAAGCAATTGCCAAACATGGTGTGTGTAAAGGCACGTGGCTTGCTGTGCGGCGTGTAAGTAAATGCCATCCGTTACATGCGGGTGGATATGACCCAGTTCCTTAATTTCCGGACTGAAACTTCTCTGATTAGAAGCCTGCCGTTTTCGAACGGCCGTCTAAGCAGAGGTTTTTATGGACAGAAAGTTCCTAATGGCAGCCTTATGTTTTATGCTGCTGTTGACGGGGTATAATCAGTTTGTTTTGTTGCCCCGCGCTCAAAAACAGAAACAAGCCGCCGAGCAGGAGTTGGCGGAAACCAAGAAAGAAATGGCCGCTTCGTTACCGGTTTCCAAGGTACAGGAAACGGCCCGTCCGGAAGAATTTATTTCCTTCCAGGCTCCCACCGCTCAAATCACCTTCTCTTCCAAAGGAGCGGGTATTAAGCATTTCTTATATCAAGATACTTTAGGGGAGGTAGATTTAACTCCCTATGCTGGGGAAGGTTATTTTGCCACTCTGCCGCAGTTGGATTTCCAGGAAGTAGAAAGAACCCAGAAATCTATTACATTTGCTACTTCTGTGGTACCCGGAGTGGAACTGAGAAAGACTTATCAGTTTCTAGAAAATTCCCTTAGCCAACTCACTTTGGTATTAGAGAACCAAACTAGTAAAGAAGTGGCCTTGCCAGCTTTTGCGGTAAATTTTGGGCCGGGCTTAGCTACGGTAAAAAGTGAGATGAACGATAATGAACGGGAATCAAAAGCAGTTTATTTGATTCAGGAATCGGGCAAACGTAATCCTACTTTAGTGAAATTTACACAAAAAGATAAATCTCCGGCTTCAGGGAAAGATTGGATGTGGGCCGGTGTAGAAAACCGCTACTTTTTAAGCGTCCTCATTCCACAAAATTGGACGGCCGGCTTATTGGAAACTCATAAAGAACCAGTTACCACGCGAAAACGAATGTGGGGTCTTTTTGGGGAAGCGGTGGTAGAAGGCCCTCAGCTCTCTATTCAAGTGCCCTCTATCACATTGGCGGCTCATACGATGCAGGATTTGAAATCTGATTTTTATTTCGGACCGAAAGATTATCAGTTGTTTGAAACGCTGCCGTATCACTTAAGCCGCAGTATTGAGTTTGGCTTTTTTGGTGCCCTGGGCCGTTTGGCACGTAATGTACTGGAACTATTCTATAGTTGGACGGGCAATTACGGGGTAGCCATTATCATGCTGACGGTGTTGTTGCAGTTGATTCTGTTCAAATTTACCCAAATGTCGCTCAAATCCAGTGCGCAAATGAAAAAAGTGCAACCGGAAATGAAGCGTTTGCAGGAAAAATATAAAGGTAATCCGGAGATGTTGAACCGTGAAATGTTGGCGCTGTATCAAAAGAATAAGATCAACCCGCTAGCCGGTTGTTTGCCGCTTTTGATTCAGTTGCCTATTTTCTTGGCGTTATTTAATGCCTTGCGTACCTCATGGTCCTTGCATGGCGCCAAATTTATTTGGTGGATTACAGATTTGTCCTCCAAGGATCCGTATTATATCTTGCCGGTTTTGATGGGGGGAGTGATGTTCCTTCAGCAACGTTCCACTATGCCGGTAGGAATGGATCCGGCACAGGCGGCTATGTTTAAATATATGCCGCTTATTTTTACACTGCTGTTTATGAATTTCCCGTCAGGGCTGGTTTTGTATTGGTTAACCAACAGCCTGATTACCTTTGGTATTCAAACGTGGGTAAATAAAAAAATTGCTAAAGCAAATTAAGGAGAATAGATTTTATGCCTCACAAAATTAGAGTAGAAGCAAAAGAAGTATCCTTGGCCATTGAAAAAGGATTGAAGGATTTAGGTTTACGCCGGGATCAAGTGGAAGTGAAAGTACTGGAAAATCCGCGCAAGGGGTTTTTAGGGATTGGTTCCAAACCGGCTGTCGTGGAATTGCAAAAGAAACGGTGGGCATCTAATAATTTAGATGCGCAAATTTATATGGATGTGCCGAAGAAAAAACGCACGACAGGTAAAAAAGGCAACAGCCGCCGCGGGCGCAAACAAGAAGGCATCGCTGAATATAAACACGGCGGACGGCGATCTTATGCCACCCGCCACAACAGCGAAAAAGCTCCGCGCGAAAATGAAGCGCAATTATTGCCATCTTTAGAAATACAACAGGCGGTAATTCCGGACTTTTTACAGGCGCCTATGCAACAAGCGAAAGATTATTTGCTAGATGTATTGACGCATATGGGGGTAAAGGTCGAAAATTTGAATGCTTGGTGGGATGAAAAACAAAATCGTATCTTGTTGACTTTTGATTGCGATCATCCGGCCATAGTAATAGGCAAGGACGGGAAAACCTTGGAAGCCTTGCAGTATTTAGCTACGTTGAGTATTAGCCGCCATTTTGATAAACCTATTTCTGTGATTGCCGATACGCAGAATTATTGGCGCAAGGCAGAAGATAAAATCAATGCCGAACTGCAAACAGGAATTGAAAAAATTAAAAATGGATACAGTGTCTACCGTTTCCGCCCGATGAGCGCGCAGCTCCGTCGTTATATTCACCGGGCGGCAGAAAATAATGAATTTGCCATTACTGTATCTGAAGGGGAAGGACAATGGCGCAAAGTAACATTGCGTCCTCGCCCGGCTGATAAACCAATTCAAAAAACGGCTACACCGGTTGCCGCAGAAGCAGCTGCTCCGGCTCAATCTGCAACAACTACAACTCAGACAGAACTGTCCTCCCAAGTGGTTGCAGATAATGCACCTGCTGCCGTAGAAGAGATTTGTGTAACAACGAGCTCCGTTACCGAAATGGTGACGGAAGGAGAAAAGCAAGTTGCTCAAACACAGACGGAAGCAGTAACGGTTGTCACAGCGTCGCAAGAGCCCGTAACAACAGCTGTTACTACGGAAGATAAGTAACTGTTTGATGGAAATTTTATTTACAAAACCCCGCTCGTAATGAGCGGGGTTTTGTAATGAACACATATAAAATTACGATTTACGTTTGCGTTCTGTATTTTGTAACAAGGTTCCCCAGTGATATTCTTCACTGATGAGCAAATTCCCGTTTTCGGCGTATATTTTACGCGGTCCCTCTAACAATCCTTCTGCATAAAATTCTTCCAGATATTTTTGCCCATTTGGGAAAAAGCAAAAACGGTCCCCTTCTAAACGACCATTGTTGTAATTCTCTTGGTACCATAACTGTCCCTGCGGGAAATAAATCAAGCGTTGGCCTTGGAGTTTTCCGTTAAAAAAAGATTCTTGTATATGAATGGTACCGTCTTGAAAAAAGAGCGTACGTTCTCCTTGTAGTTTGCCTTGTTGATAAGAAGCCGATATATACGCTTTCCCTTGAGCAGAGGAGGCAATCCATTTTCCGTTGAGTTGCCCGTGTGTATAATTGGCAGAGATCGTGTTTTTGCCATGCATATGGTAACTATAATACAAGGCCGGACCATGCAATTGCCCCTTTACATACGTTTCATTAGAAATTAATTCTCCCTGCTCATTGTAACGCAACAGCGGACCTTCGATTTGATTGTTCTGATAAGTTGTTTCTAAACGAAGAGTGCCGTTTTCATCAAATTCTTTGACAGGGCCATTGGGAATTTCTCCTAATTGTTCTAGTACGGTCCCATGGGAGGATAAAGTTTGCTCGGCTATTTCTTTGCCGTTAAGATAGAAGGAAAGAGTACCTTTACTGGTTTTTAAAGTGGTTCCCTTGTAAGCATTTTCCGAAGCCGTAATAACCGAGATAGGAGTGCCGTGTAGCGTATGATCGGATAAGTTAATAAGGACCCCATTTTTGTATTGTTCGGAGAAGGTGACTTCTCCGTTGTTTAGATCAATAATCTCCAAACTTCCATCCAACTTTCCGTTCTTATAGTGTTTTGTAGTTTTGGTAGAAACCTTGAACTCATCTATTTTCCCGTCGGGCACCTTACCAACGGAGTTGATGATATTCTGATCCTTGTCCAAAAATTCTTTTGCCAGCGGTTGGGCCCAGTAGTAAAAGCGTCCTTCCGGTGTAACAATACAAATGAGTTTATCGTGCATAGACGTCTCCTTGCTTTATTGTACTATACTTTTTTCTTTACTGTACACGGAAAAAATGCTTGACAGCGAGCTTTTTGGTTGGTAATCTGTAAGTATAGATTGTTTTAGTAAAGGGGGCTGTATGAGTGAAGTAGTATTGACAGATGAAAATTTTGAACAAGAAGTGTTAAAGGACGAAGGAGTCGTTTTGGTAGATTTTTGGGCACCGTGGTGCGGCCCGTGTAAGATGTTAGGGCCGGTGGTAGAAGAATTGGCACAAGAATATGCCGGAAAAGTGAAAGTTTGCAAATTAAATACCGATGATGGTGCGGCCACTAGCTCCAAATACCGCATTACTTCTATTCCTACGTTGATTTTCTTTAAAAAAGGCGAAGTGGTAGCGCAGTTATCCGGCCTGCAGGCCAAAGCCGCCTTGCAAGAAAAACTGAACTCTTTGTTGTAACAATGGGAGATTTTATGAAACGCGTATTGTTGGGATTGTGTCTTTCTTTAGTGACTGTGG
>JAZNEO010000058.1:0-11252 GCA_045588685.1 Candidatus Avelusimicrobium sp.
AGTTAAGTAAACAAGATCCGAATGTGCAACTGCTTAATCCATAAAGTTAGAAGTTACCTAAAAGTAGGCTTTTAATCCGGATAAGACTGTTATATGCAAAAATAAACCCCGCTTGCGCGGGGTATATTTTTGGTAGGGATAGGATTCGAACCTATGTAGGGCGTAGCCCGACGGTTTTACAGACCGTTGCTTTTGACCACTCAGCCACCCTACCGAATAAAGTGAAATGAGAGCGGGATACCCCGCAGGTCGTAGCACTTTCAACACATTTATTATAACAAAAAAAGTATTCGACTGTCATTTTTGTTTCTTCTTCCCCAATAGAGAAGGGGCTTTTTGCCGACGGAAAATTTAACGCTCCAAGGAAGCATTGAAAATTGATAGAATAACAATATGGCAAGTACCTATGATACCCCTTTAATGAAGCAATATGCCGCGATTAGGGACCAATATCCCGGTGTAATTTTGTTTTTCCGGTTGGGGGATTTTTATGAAATGTTTGACGAGCAGGCGCGTGAAGTGAGCGGACTGCTTAGTCTGACTTTAACCCAGCGGCACGGGGTACCTATGTGCGGCATTCCGTTCCATGCCGCCGCCACCTATATTGGCAGACTACTCAAAGCCGGCAAAAAAATAGGCATTTGCGAACAAGTCAGTTCCGAGGCCGACGGAAAAACCAAACTATTTGAACGTAAAGTAATTCGGGTAATTACTCCGGGTACAGTTTTGGAAGACAATATGTTGGATGCCAACCAATCCAACTTTTTGGTCTGTTTGACTACTCGGGGCAATGGTTGGGGTATGGCCTGTGTGGATGTATCCACGGGAGAATTTTGGGTTACCCAGCAAACCGATGACCCTCACTTGACTAATTTAGCAGGTGCTTTAGCAGCTGTAAATCCTTCAGAAATTATGGCAGATGACAACACCTTGCGGCAATTGCAACACAAGGTGGTACTGCCTTCCCATTTATTATTGACTACGTTAGATCCGTTACAGGGAGAAGAAAAAATCCCGCCTACTTGGCCGGTAGAGGCCCAATGGAAGGGCCGTTCCATGGCGCTGACGTGTGCGTTGCAGGTGCTACGGTATGTGGCGGCCACCGAGCCCGGCGTGCAGGATACATTAGTGCCGGTGTATCGTCAATTAACCGATTATTTGCAACTGGATGAAAATGCAGTCAATTCTTTGGAACTGGTCAAAAGCCAGGAGGGGTCTCGCCAAGGCAGTTTGTGGGCTTTGTTAGATCATACCAAAACCGCTTTTGGCAGTCGCAAATTAAAAGAGTGGATTTTGCATCCCTCGTTATCTGTGCAGGAAATCCGCCAGCGGCAAGACTGTGTGCAAGGATTTATGCAAAATCAAGAGGCACTGGCAACATTAGGGCCTATCTTGGAAAACATTTCCGACGTAGAACGGATTATGACTCGCACCGCGGCCGGGCATGCCTCTCCGCGTGACGTGGGGGGACTACGCCAATCGTTACTAAATGTAGAGCCCCTGCGCCGTTGGTTGGAAAAATACGGTGCACAAGTGGCTCCGCATATCAAACAGCGATTTGAGCAGTTTTATCCGGCTACTCAAGAGATGTCCAAATTATTATATGAGGCCATTGATGAAGAGCCGCCCTTGCATATCGGAGACGGACATATTATCCGGCCGGGATATCACGCAGAGCTGGATGAATTGCGGGCCTTACGTAGCGGCAGTGGCAAAGCGCTAGAGGAATTGTGTGCCCGCGAAAAAGAGAAAACCGGTATTACCAATTTGAAAGCAGGATACAATTCCGTATATGGCTATTATCTAGAGGTAACTAAATCACAAATTGAAAAGGTGCCCTACAATTATACGCGCAAACAAACCCTAACTAATGCCGAACGTTTTATCATACAGGAACTAAAAGAATTAGAAAATAAAATCTTAAATGCCGAAAGCCGAATTTTGCGATTGGAAAGCGCCTTATTTGACGAAATACGCAAAACTTTGGCCGGCCAGTTGACCCCGCTAAAACAATTTGCTCAAGTGGCGGCAGAGTTAGATGTGTATTTGTCTTTAGCCTTGGCGGCTTTGAAATATAACTTTGTGCGTCCGACCGTAACGGACGGAACGGGGCTCTCTTACAAAGCAGGCCGTCATCCGATTGTGGAATCTTTAATACCGGCGGGTTCTTTTGTCCCCAATGACTTGGAACTAGACGGTACCCAAACCCAAATGATGCTCATTACCGGTCCTAATATGGGCGGAAAAAGTGTGTATCTTAAGCAAACAGCTTTGATTGTAATTATGGCGCAAATGGGCTCTTTTGTACCGGCTAAAGAAGCGTTTGTGGGAATTGTGGACCAAATTATGACCCGCATTGGCGCGCATGATGCTTTACTGCGGGGCAACTCTACCTTTATGGTAGAGATGAACGAAACAGCCCATATTTTAGCGTCTCAAACACCGCGCAGTTTGATTTTACTCGATGAGGTCGGCCGCGGTACTTCTACCTTTGACGGTATTTCAATTGCGTGGGCTATTGTGGAATATTTATACCGTCCAAAGGGGGGCGCAAAAGTATTATTTGCCACCCACTATTTTGAATTAGTAGACTTGGAAAATAAATACGCCAGTGTGAAAAATTTTCACGTAGAAGCCAAGGAATATCAAGACACTGTGGGACAAAGCAAACTGGCCTTTTTATACCGCATTTTACCCGGACCGGCCGATCAATCGTATGGAGTGCACGTGGCTGAAATTGCCGGTTTGCCGGCGGCGGTTACCTTGCGTGCGCGCAAAGTGTTAAAAGATTTGGAAGCACAAAAAGGTACCAAAATTTCCGCCAAAGAAAAAACAGCCGGACAGGATTTATTTTCCGCTCCCATTTTACAAGAAATCCAAATGACCAATCCGGACAAATTAACTCCCATGGGCGCTTTGCAATTGATAGCCGAATGGAAAAAGAGAATAGAAAATGAATAAAATCCATGTGTTAGATGAAAAAACTGCCGGTCAAATTGCTGCAGGAGAAGTCATCGAGCGGCCCGCAGGCGTATTAAAGGAATTATTAGAAAATGCAGTGGATGCCGCAGCTACGGCTGTGCACATCGATATAGAGGGAGGAGGCCGGGAGTTAATCCGTATCAACGATAACGGTTGCGGAATGACACCGTCGGATTTGGCGGCCAGTGTGCTGCGCCACGCAACCAGCAAAATTAATCATTTTGAAGACCTAAACAATCTGCATACTTTTGGATTTCGCGGGGAAGCTTTATATTCCGTGGCGGCTGTATCCCATTTGAAGATGACCAGTTGTGTCCCGGAGGGGGAAGGTTCTTGTTTAGAAGTGCACGGCGGTCAAGTGATAGGACAGCGCCCTGCCCCTGCTATTGCGGGTACCACGGTGGAAATACGAGATTTGTTTTACAATGTGCCGGCTCGATTAAAATTTCTGAAAAGCGCTTCTTATGAACGTGCTTGCCTGTTAAAAGTAGTAGAAGAAAGTGCACTCGCTAATTTGCAGGTGGGATATACCGTAGTAAGTTCCGGACGGGAAGTATATCAGCTGCCTGCTCAAACAGGACCTGTCAAAGAAGCGGTACTGGCCCGTGCCCGCGATATTTTAGGAGCGGAGGTGGGGGAAAGTTTAATCCACCGCTCTTTTAAGGAGTTGGGACTAGAAATTTTCATTACGCCGCCGGATAAATTAGTGGCCACGCGCGATTTACAATTTATGTTTGTCAATCGCCGCCCGGTGGAAAGTAAAACCATTCAACAAGCGGTGTATCGCGCTTTTCAAAATGTCCGTTCCAAAGACAGACACCCTGCTTTTATCATTTATATAGAGGCCGATCCTGCCTCTTTCGATGTGAACATTCATCCGCAAAAACGCGATATCCGTTTTGCAGATGAACGGCATATGTTCTCCACTATTTTGCAAGCGGTATCGGAGACGGTATTTGGTTTGGCCCAGCCGGTGAGCTTTCAACCGCAAGCAGAAGTATCCGATACGCCGGTTGCCACGCAAAAGCCTTTGGGGCCTTCTGTGCCGGCGGCCTCTGCTGATTTGTTTGAAAAACAACCTGGGGAAGTAGTGGGCATCCCCGCTGTTTCTAAGCCGGAAGAATCCTCTGCGCGTAGTTGGGCTTTGCGGGAAACAGAAGATCCGGTAGAGTATCGGGCCGTAAGTGCGGAATTTGTAGCTTCCAAACCGGAACCGGTCTTACCGAAAGCGGATGTGGTTTCTCCTGCACAAGCGGCTGCTCCGGCCTGGTGGCATGGACCGTATCATTATTTGGGGCAACTGGAAAAAACCTATTTGGTTTTTGAAAATCCGGATGGACTAGTGCTGATTGACCAGCATGCCGCGCAGGAGCGGGTTTTGTACGAACAGTATTTGACTGCTTTTGAAGGGCGTCGGGTGACTGTGCAAGACCTTATTTTTCCCATTCATGTGGATGTATCTGCAAGTAATGCCGAAAGTCTGATGAGTTGGGCCGATTGGTTGAAAAAAGCCGGATTTGAATTAACGCGCTTCTCAGCCCGCACGATTTTAGTTAATACCATTCCTTCTATGTTGCGATTTAAAGAAGACGATATGAAGGCTTTTATTGTTTCTCTATCGCAAATTGTAGGGGATCCAGCCAAATCGGACGATAAACTGAAACAAAAAATGGTCGCTTTGCTAGCGTGCAAAAAGGCCATTAAAGCCCATGACCAAATTTCTGCCGCGGAAGCAGAAGGCCTGCTGGAAAATATGAAAAAGTGCAAAGACGGAATGCATTGTCCGCATGGCCGGCCTTGCGTGGCGGTATTAAGTACCAAAGATATTGCCAAGCTGTTTGGCAGGTAAGGAGCGGCTTCTTCGGCCGCAAGGATTTACGCACAAAACCCGACACATAACGTATCGGGTTTTGTTGTTTGGTGGCATATCCTATAGTACTTAATAAAAAATATTTAAGGTAGACTATACCAATCTTCTCCACCATCACTATAAATTTTAGTTCCTCCAAATATTTTTTCGCAATAACCTGTCCCTCTATATACCGTTCCGCAACATCGCTTTTCTGCACAATAAATTTGATTTGCAGAAATTTTATCTGTACCGGGAAATGGAATTAAAGGTAAAATAAAAGCTCCGCCTTGATGATTTCCTTGAATTCTTCCTATAACAATCGCAGTTGTTCCCCATTGGAAAATTTCTAACACCCACTCTCCATTGGTTTTTGGTATTTTCCCGCCTTCCCACCATTTTTTTGTTGAATCGGGCCAATCTATTTGTACGTCAAGTAGAGACCAATCATTTGTTGCATAGGTCCCATTAGCTAGAAAATAAGCATTTTCAGCAGTTTGAATCGATTTTAGAAGAGTTAAAGCTTGGGTTGCTTTTGCTTTTTCTACGGCTTTCTGATATTGCGGGATAGCAATGGCTGATAAAATGCCGATAATCAGCACTACTACTAATAATTCAATGAGGGTAAAACCCAAAGAACGTGTCATCCTCGAGACCACACCCCCCGTCATCCCCGAGATTTGTAATCGGGGATCTCGTTGTTTTTCAAGTAAGGTTGGGATTCCCGATAAAGGCATTCGGGAATGACATATTGAGTGTTTGTTGTGTTTCATAACATTCTCCTTTTTCTGTTTTGAAACCCAACAAAAACGGCTGCTACATCAGAGCCTAGCGAAGTTGACCCCAAGTATAACAGCCGCGGTCTGCCACGCCCGAAGGTGTGGCAAACACTCGGCACACGCGGGCCGTCGCCTTTGTGTGCCTGATAATCGGCTGTTTTTGGACTTCGCTATTGCCTTTGGTATCCCAAAAGCGCACCGTCTCTTCAACGGTTCCAAAAACAGAATAAATTGTGTACTACCCTTTTAGTATAACAAATTTTTAGTGATTCATTATTTTTAGGGGGGTACTGCCTTTTTCCCCCTTCACAGCGCTCTCTAAAAAAGGTATGCTGTATGTATACGCTTTTGAGGAGGAGCTATGCCAGATATGCCGGTGTTGGATCGTATTTTGATTTCACAAGAACAATTAAAAAACAGAATTGCTGAATTAGGAAGAGAAATCTCTGCAGATTATAAAGGCAAAGAACCTTTGTTCGTGGGTATTTTGCGCGGTAGTATTATGTTTTATGCGGATCTGTTGCGTGAAATCAGTATTGATTGCAAAATGGACTTTATGTGCCTTTCTTCTTATTGCGGTACCAGCTCTACTGGCGAAGTGCGCACGATGCTGGATTTACGCGAAAGTATCAAAGGCAGCCATGTGGTAATTGTAGAAGATATCGTAGATACCGGACTTACTTTAGATTATTTATTAAAAAATCTGAAAAGCCGCGGTGCTGCCAGTATTGAGATTTGTTGCTTGCTTGACAAACCGGTCAATCGCAAAACAGAAGTGCATCCCAAATATGTAGGCTTTCAAATCGAAAACGAATTTGTCATCGGATACGGATTGGACTATAACGAGCTGTATCGTAATTTGCCTTATATCGGAGTATTTAAAAAATAATGAATAACAAAAACAATCGCCGTCGGATTATTTCCGTCAACCAAATTTTGATGTGGGTGGCCATTTTTGCCGTGGCTGTCTTCTTGTTTAATCGACCCGGTAGCAAAACACAGGAGCTGAATTATTCGGATTTTAAACAAAAAGTAGCCAACGGGGAAGTATCCAATTTGACGGTTGCTCCTACGCTCATTACCGGAACTTTCAAAGATGCAGAAGGTAAGGAAACACAATTCAAAACCGTCCGCATGGAAGATCCGGAACTCGTGCGGGAATTAACGACTAAACAAGTGGCCTATAAAGCGCAGGCGGACAGCAGTTGGGTCAGCAATATTTTGTTCAATGTGTTATGGATTGTGCTATTGATTGGGTTGTGGTGGTTTGTGTTTATTCGTCCTCAGCGTAATGACGGAAGAAGTGCCATGAACTTTGCTCGTAGCAAAGCAAAAATGCAGGACCCTTCTAAGCAAACCATTACTTTTAAAGATGTGGCCGGCGTAGAGGAGGCCAAAGAGGAATTGCAAGACGTCATTAAGTTTCTGAAAAATCCGAAAAAATTCCAAAAATTAGGCGGCAAATTACCCAAAGGCGTGTTATTGTACGGTGCTCCGGGTACAGGTAAAACCTTGCTGGCTAAAGCGGTAGCCGGAGAAGCCGGTGTAGCTTTTTTCAGTGCGTCTGCCTCTGAATTTGTAGAAATGTTTGTCGGCGTTGGGGCGGCCCGTGTGCGGGATTTGTTTGAGCAAGCTAAAAAGAATGCTCCGGCAATTATCTTTATTGATGAGTTGGATGCGGTAGGCCGCCGCCGTTTTGCCGGTATTGGCGGCGGGCATGATGAAAGAGAGCAAACCTTGAACCAACTCCTCATTGAGCTGGACGGTTTTGAAAGTAAACAAGGTATTATTTTGATGGCCTCTACCAACCGTCCCGATGTGTTAGATCCGGCCTTAATTCGTCCGGGTCGTTTTGACCGCCATGTATCTGTGCCGGCACCGGATTTGAAAGGTCGCGAAGAAATTTTGAAGGTACATGCCAAAAAGGTCAAATTAGCCCCCGAAGTGGATTTGAAAATCATTGCCAAGGGAACGCCCGGATTTGTGGGGGCGGATTTGGCCAATGTGGTCAATGAGGCCGCCATTCTGGCTGCGCGCGCCGACAAAGAAGCGGTAGACAATGCCGATATGGATGAGGCGGTGGAACGTGTGTTGGCCGGGCCGCAAAAAAAGAGCCGCATCATTTCCGAAAAAGAAAAGAAAATTATTGCTGCGCACGAAGTGGGGCATACGGTGGTAGCACGTTTGACGCATCATTCTGATCCGGTACATAAAGTGACCATTGTGCCGCGCGGTCAGGCTTTGGGATATACCTTGCAGTTGCCGCTGGAAGATAAATTTCTAACCAGTAAATCTGAAATCTTGGATAAGATTTGCATTTTACTGGCTGGGCGAGCTTCGGAAGAGTTGGTATTCGGAGAAATCACGTCCGGTGCCAGCGACGATTTAAATAAGGCCACCGCTTATGCCCGTAAGATGATTATGGAATTGGGGATGAGTGAGAAAATAGGCCCCATCGCCTTGCCCGATGGAGAAGAGGGGGAAGTATTTTTGGGGCGGGATTTATCCCGCCACCGCCAGTATTCGGAAGAATTGGCACAGCGTATTGACAGTGAAATTTCCGATACCTTGCGTGCGGCGTATGCCCGTGCAAAGGAAATTATTACTTCTCACCGTGCACAATTTGACAGCTTGGTAGAACGTCTTTTAGAAAAAGAAGTCGTGGAAGCACCTGAAATTGATGAGATTTTAGGGTTGGCTCCAAAACCCGTAGCACCTGCCAAACCGGCAGAAACGTCGACGGAAAAACCTGCGGT
Source organism: Candidatus Avelusimicrobium sp. (assembly GCA_045588685.1). Classification (GTDB taxonomy): domain Bacteria; phylum Elusimicrobiota; class Elusimicrobia; order Elusimicrobiales; family Elusimicrobiaceae; genus Avelusimicrobium. The sequence goes on from JAZNEO010000058.1 coordinate 8,367, forward strand.
TGAACCCGCCCCTACAGAAAAAGACGCTCCCAAACAGGCGGAATTATTTTAACGGTGTATCACAAAGCCGCCTCATCAGCGGAAGGAAGGAATATGGGCAAATATTTTGGTACGGATGGCGTGCGCGCAGTAGCAGGCCAGTTTCCGTTGACAGAAGATTTTATTTGTAAACTAGGCTATTGTGCTTTGAAGGCATTGGGCCAATATGCTGAAAAAGAACATCTTAAAAAGCAGGTAATAATTGCGCGGGATACCCGCCTTTCCGGCCCTGCTATTCTAAAAAGTTTAGCCACCGGTATCCGGGCTGCCGGAGCAGATGTGCTAGATATGGGTATTTCGCCCACTCCGTCTGTGGCTACCGCTGTTAAGCAAACCGGTAGCGTATGTGGCGTGGTAATTTCTGCCAGTCATAATCCCCCTGAATTTAACGGAATTAAATTTTTTAGTGCGACGGGTACTAAATTGCCGGAAGCGCTGGAAGAGCAAATCGAACAAGCTATCGAACAATTAGATACGGTACCGGCTCCGGTTGGCAACTATCGTCCGGCTCCGGAATTGGTGGTGGGATATAAAAAATTTTTAATGTCTACCGTGGACCCAAAGTTGTTTCAAGGCACTAAAGTGGTGCTGGATTGTGCCAATGGGGCCGCTCACCAAATTGCACCGGATGTGTTCCGCGCGCTCGGAATGAACGTAGTGGTCATGGCGGCTGAAAATAACGGTGCACTTATTAATAAAGGCGTGGGGGCTTTGCATACGGAAAAGATGCAACAACTCGTCAAAGATACCGGTGCCTATGTTGGTTTTAGTTTTGACGGAGATGCTGACCGTGTAATGGCTAGCGATGAGACCGGTCGCCAATTAGACGGTGAGTATATTATTTCCGCGGCGGCCTTGGCCTTGCGCCAAGCCGGAAAATTACCCCAAAATAAAGCAGTCATGACCGTCATGGCAAACTTGGGATGTATTAATTTTTTGCAAGAACAAGGGGTAAACGTGGAGCTGACTCCCGTTGGAGATAAACATGTAGCCCGCGTGTTAAAAGAGCAAGGTTTAGCCGTAGGCGGAGAAACATCCGGCCACATTATTTTCTCGGAATTTGCTAACACCGGAGACGGAATTTTATCGGCGTTGCAATTTTTACAATTTGCTAAAAAATCCGGAAAAGCGGTCAGCCAATTTGCAGGCCAATGGGAAAAATATCCTTGTCAATTGCGTGCCATAGCTGTTTCCAGCAAACCGGATTTGGAAAGTTTACCCGGCTTTTTAGATGAAATTTATCGACTGGAAAATAGTTTGGGTGGTAAAGGACGTGTCTTTGTGCGCTATAGCGGTACGGAACCGAAATTGCGTATCTTAGTGGAAGGGGCCCAAGCAACTGAAGTACAACGCGTAGCCGATGCGGCTGAGGCGGCCTATCGGGTGCATATGGAGGATAAGAAATGAGTTTACAGTTAGGTGTTAATATTGACCATGTAGCCACTTTGCGCCATGCTCGGCAAGCAACCTATCCGGATCCGCTGATGGCGGCCGAGATTTGTCTGGCGATGGGAGCCGATTATATCGTGATACATGTTCGCAACGATGATCGCCATATGACAGAAAAAGATTTAGCCCGTTTGTGTAAAGGGTATCGTAAATACATTCACTTGGAATGTAACTCTTCCGAGAAAATGCAACAAATGGTTCTTAAATACAAACCTGGTTCCGTATGCATTGTGCCGGAACAACCGGGAGAAGTAACCACTACGGGCGGGCTGAAATTTACACCGAAAAATTTTGACCGTATCCGCGCTATGACCGAAGCCTTGCAAAAGAAAAAAATTCGCGTCAGTTTATTTATTGACCCAACGGCAGATAGTGTGCGGGCGGCTGCCAAATGCGGGGCAGACATTGTGGAACTATGCACACGCGACTATAGCGAGGCACACACCGCTAAACAACGTGCGGCCCTGTTGCAAGATTTAGCTATGTCGTCCTTACTTGCCAAAGAATTGGGCTTGGAAGTGCATGCCGGTCACGGGCTGGATTATGAAAATGTATTACCGGTAGCAGATTTGTGTGGTATGAGTTGCCTAAATATTGGGTTTTCTATTATTTCCCGTGCGGTCTTGGCGGGATTGCCCAATGCTGTGTCTGGAATGAAAGAACTGCTCTAAGGAGATTTCTATGTGTGGAATTATCGGATATGTAGGCACTAAAAACAGCGTTCCGTTTTTGATTGAAGGACTTAAAAAATTAGAGTATCGCGGCTATGATTCGGCCGGGATTGCTGTAGCGGAAAATGGAAAAACACATCGTATCCGTGCTGTAGGCAAAGTGGCGGAACTGGAGAAGGCGGCCTTGCTGGAAAGCCCGAAAGGATCTTGCGGAATCGGGCATACTCGTTGGGCTACTCATGGAAAACCCAGTGAAGAAAATTCACACCCGCATACCGATTGTAGCGGCGATATTGTGGTAGTGCATAACGGAATTATCGAAAACTTTTTGCCTCTTAAAGAAAAGCTGCAATCATTAGGCCATAAATTTCAAAGTGAAACCGATACGGAAACGATTGCCCATTTGATTGAAGAAAATCTGAAACATGTAACTGCTAAAACAGATGAAGAGCGTTTGTTATTAGCGGTTATGAAAACCAATGCAGAGCTACATGGAGCTTTTGCTTACGGCGTGATGTGGACGAAGACTCCGCATCAAATTATCGGCGTGAAGAATCAAAGCCCGCTCGTAGTGGGAGTAGGCAAAACGGAGAATTTTTTAGCTTCCGATGTGCCGGCTTTTCTTAAACATACCAACAGAGTGTTATTTCTGGAAGACGGACAAACCGTAGTGCTTACCCCGGAAAAAGTAACTGTGTATGGGGTAGATGGCAAGGAAATGAAAGCT
>JAZNEO010000059.1:0-4290 GCA_045588685.1 Candidatus Avelusimicrobium sp.
ATCTGGATGTCAGTATGAATAATACAGATTTAACGTTTGATTTACAGACACCGAATAATATGTCTGACCCAAATGTGATTAGAGTAACTAATGCAAAGCTGGATAATGTACGCTTAGCAAGTTATTTGGACCAAAGCCCTATGTTTGCCGGGCAGCTACATTGTGAAGCATTAAAAGATGATACCAGAGCCAATAGATTATGCGGAAAACTGCTTATGGGCCAAGAATTAACTACAAAAGACAATTACACAGCTTATTTATTGGACCAAGATATCGATAAAGCTACGTGTGGGCAAGCTAATCTGGTGTGGTCTAATAAACAAACTAGTTGTTACAAAACAGAAGAAGAACGCTGTAAAGCCAATGGTATGCCGTATAAAGACGGCTTTTGCGGGTATAACGGAAACGTTGGAACAGAAAATAATAGATTAGTAATTGAAGAAGGAGCTAAATGTGTAGGTCAGTGGGGTGGTTGTGCTTATTTGGATGTAAAAGAAGGAGGAGAATGTTCTGATAAAGGAGGAGGTGGAGGATGTAACAACTCTATATATAATCCGGGAAGTATTTGTAGAGGTCAGTGTAATAATTCTGTCTTCGATGGAGCAACTCATTACTCTAATCGGGCATATGGCGACGGGAAAAAGACATATACAAATGAATCAAAATGTATTGCACAATATGACACCTCATCTTGTACTAGTGGTACTTTTACTTCAGGAAGTCAATGTATAGCAGAAGTTGGTGGTTGTAGATATAGTACATTTACTGATGGTGCCAGCTGCGTAGCACAAGTAGCCGCTAATGAAACCTGCCGCGGAAGTAGGATTGGGGTTGGGGGCAAGTGTGTTGCTAATGCACCGGGAACTTGTTTGGCAAGTGGTGGTACCTATTACAGTGTAATTTATGACGGAGGATGTTGTGAAGGGCCTTACTGCCCATCTAATGCACCGAAATGCTAGTATTTTATTCTTCTTTTTCACATCAAACAGCCCGAAACAAAAAGTTTCGGGCTGTATTTATTTTTGCAAAGAGATTCGTCTTATATTATAAACCGCAGTAATGTTGCACTGAGTAGTGCCAGTGATATCGTCAGCGCTACAATACGCAACGTATCTTTGATTCCATTCTCGCGCAGCATCACAAAAAACGTAGCAATACAAGGCAAATACATACTCATAAACACGCACGCCACCACCAGTTGTTCAGGGGGAAGATTAAATGGTTCCAAAAGCGCAATAGATACATCTTTGCGCAAGAACCCTAACAGCAGAAGGGGCGTTGTTTCCGCCGGCAAGTGGAGCATATATTCCACCGGATAGCGGAACAATTTGGCCAGCCAATCGGTAATACCGGAAAATTGCATTAAATCTACAAATAATACTCCCGCCAAAATTAACGGCAACGCATCGGCCAAATACTCCTTCATCCGTAGCCAAATCTTGCGCCCCAGTGGCCGCCATTGCGGCAAGCTCCAGGAAGGGATTTCCATAAACATTTCCGGCGTGTCTCCAGGCAATAATTTATTTAAAATCGTGCCCGCTATAATGCCGTTGACCAACAAGGCCCCAAATACCCAAATCAAATATTTCCAACCATACGGAGCCAAGATAGACAAAATCATAGCCGTCTGTGAAATACACGGTGCCAAAATAAGCAGTAGCGCCAGCGCAATCACCCGTTCGCGCCTCGTTTCCAGTACGCGCACACCCATCACAGCAGGCACCTTACACCCTAACCCCAACATAATGGGGATTGCTCCATACCCATGCAGGCCAAAACGGTGCAAGATACCGTCCAGCAACACCGCCAAACGGGGCAAATACCCCAGCTCGCCCAAAAATCCCAACAAGGCATAAAAAGCCAGCACATAGGGCATCACATCTACTAGCGCAATTTTCAACCCGTCTGTTAACACCCCAAAATATTGCTCGCCGCCGTCACCCACCAAAAAGTTATACAGCGGATTATGTTGGCAGAACGCAAACAGCCGTTCCATAAACGGGAAATAATATTGGTCATATAAGGGCTCTAACCAATTAATAAATGTCTCGCCCACCCAGCGGATGAGTAACAAAGACAAGACCAACACCCCCAGCGCAATTAACAAGCCACTAATCGGATGCGTGGCCCATGCCTGCAAGTGTTCCACCCAAGAGGCATGTTTGTGTTTAATTTTTTGTACACGGTGGATAATTTCGCCAATGGCGTGCCATTTGCCTTCCGGAGTGGGGGAAACCAAAATTGCATTTCCCTGCAAATCATGCAGGCCTTTCCAATGGTAGTCTAGTTCCAAATTCATTTTTCCGACGGTTACTTCCAGGCGTTTTAAGCCCTCGCCAGTGGTTGCCACCGTTGCAATAACGGGAATACCCAGCATTTTAGACAAAGCACGCACGTCAATAAAAATACCTTTGCGCTGGGCTTCGTCAAATTTATTGAGCAGTAAAATCACCGGCTTACCTAAATTGAGCAGTTCTAGCACAAAATACAAATTGCGTTCTAAATGCGTGGTATCAGCCACGCACACAATGAAATCATAGGAAAGTTCTTGGAATAAATCCCGCTTTTTACCTTCAATTACCCACTTTTCTTCCAGACGATAGAGCCCCGGAATATCAACAATTTTATAGGCCTCTCCGTTAAAAACAGTACTACCATAATTGAGCCCCACGGTAGTGCCGGGGAAATTGGACGATAAAATACCGATTCCCGTTAAGCGAGAGAATAACAAACTTTTGCCTACATTGGGATTGCCGGCCAGCAGAAAAGTGTACCTGCGGTTAGCTAGTACAGTGGGGGTATTGGTAGAAACAATAATTTGTTTGGCAATCTTGGGTCCAATGGCAATTTCACTGCCACACACATACACCACCAACGGTCGTTTGCCTTTCTTGCGGCTGACCTGTTGGCCTTTAGCTAGTCCCATCGCCGCCAGTTTATCTGCTTGAGCGGGAGAAACATTAATAGATAAAATTTCCGCAGTAATGTCGGGTTGCAAATCAAAAAGAGTTAATGAAGTTATAGGTTCCATAAAAGTTAGTTGTTCCTTACTTTTATATTTTACTACACTTGATACTTAGGGTGCAAGAGGGGGAAAAAAGGATTAGTTCCCGACGAAAACAAGTAGATTTTAAACGTTTCATCCACTTTGCAAACGGGCAATTTGCTATAATAAAGTATCTAAAATTAGCAGCAAGGAGATGATTTATGGCTTATAAAGTAAATCCGGATGTGTGTGTAAACTGCGGTGCTTGTGAATCTGCCTGCCCCGTGGGTGCAATTTCCGAAGTAGACGGGAAACGCAACATCGATGCTTCCAAATGCATTGAATGCGGTGCCTGTGCCGCTACCTGCCCGGTCAGCGCCATTGCACTGTAAACTAAATCAAGAATTTACATTCAAACCCCTTTCGCAAAGAAAGGGGTTTTTTGTGGCAACATGTGGCCGAAACTTAAAAACGCAAAGAGCAGGGGGATGTACCCTGCTCTTTTGTCAGAACCTATCGGGGGGTAAATCGAAAGGTTCTGGGGGGAGAAATTGTATATTTTTATCATAACAATCCAGAAGCAAAATATGCAAAAAATTTTCTAATCATAAATAAAAATTTTTTATACTATTTCTATATAATCTTTTTACACTATTAAATAGAGACACCGGAAAAATCTTAAAAATTTTCGGGTCAAAATTTATCTGCTCTTGCTATAATATAAACAATGGAGGAAATTATGAATAAATTATCTTGGACGTTATTGTTGTCTTTATGCTTAGTTCCTTTTGTACATGCGGAAGAACCCGACATTATTTATGTAGACGGTAAACCCGTATACATCAAAGGGTTAGAACCCGCCGAAGAACCCAAAAAATCTCATACGGCAGAAGAAGAAGCTGCGCGATCCAGTATTCCCGGAGACATTTACCGTGGAACAGTGTTAGGACAAAACAAAAATATCAATCGCCAAAATGATACCGGAGACATTTATCGCGGAACGATTTTTGGTACCACTTCTCCTGATTATCATGGCAACATTTTAGGGGACAAGCCCGAGTTGGCTAAAACCAAATATGTGTATGATACTTCTTTGGTGCGCGCTATTAAAACCAATGATGCAGACCGTGTACGCACGCTTATCTATGCCAACGTAGATGTCAACGAACGTAACTACGCGGGCATCACGCCGCTCACTATTGCCGCGGAAAAAGGGAATATGGAGATTATCAAAAAACTGATTGAGGAAGGGGGTGCCTCCATTAAGTCGGATCGTAGCCATGTCGTTCTGTGAGCCAAGGAGT
>JAZNEO010000060.1:0-4898 GCA_045588685.1 Candidatus Avelusimicrobium sp.
AGCAGACTGTTACTAACGGAGATTTATCTTGTGAACAAACCCGTTCAGCTTCTTGTGATACTACGACGGGTACCCTTAGTTACGGGGAATGGATAAATAGTAAATGTACTTGCAATAAAACATGTGGTAACGGTTATTCTCTGGATGCGGATGCGTGTGAGTGTGTAGAAGATATTGTGCAGCCTGAATGCAGTGCCGGCGATACAAAAGCAGATGAATTATACACAACAAGCCGATTTAGCATCGGCTGTAGTAGCACCAGCGTGAGTGCCTCGTGCGGCAATTGCGGAACAAAGTATTATCATTATGAATGCCAAAATGGTACTTGGGCGACTTCTATCATCTGTAAAGGGGAAGGTGTATGTAGCCCCGGAAAGACAGAAACAGTAAAGACGTGTAGTAATGGTACCATAATTACGCGTACTTGTAGTTCGTCTTGTACATGGGGTTCCAATAGCGGAACTTGTCCGACTGTCAGTAGCGGTGGAGGCGGTGGCGGCGGCTGCGCGTTTGGTAATTTTAATTCAGACGGGAGCGTCAGTCAGGGGTCTGGGAAGACTTACGATAAGAGTGATATGGTTAACTTTAAAAACGATTGTGTAACATATACTCAACATCAAGTTTATGATGAAGCAAATGGACGGTGGGGAATTGTAACCGAGACTCTTTAATCAGTGTTTTCCCTGCCTAGCAGGGAACTCCAGTAAAACAAAAACACACACCCTCGAGGGCTATCCTCGGGGGTGTGTGATATATAGCACAATTTCATTGAGTAAAGGGAAAATGATAGAATAGAATAATGATGAAAAAATTATTCATTCTTTTCGTTTTACTTATTGCTGTAGGTGGAATTTGTTGGTGGTATTTTGCCGGCCAAGTCGGACCGCGAGGTCCTGTGAAACCGTCTGTTGACGGAGAAAAATTACATGTAGTGGTATCAGATTACGTGCCTTATGCGCTCATGCGTGAAATTGCGGGGGAGCAGGCAGAAGTAACTATGCTCGTTCCGGCCGGTACAGAAGCCCACAGCTTTGAACCGACACCGGGGGCCATCATCGCCGTAGAAAAAGCAGATTTGTTTGTGTATGTATCGCAGCAAGTGGAGCCCTGGGTAAAGGATATTTTACAAGGGTTGTCGGGTGAGAATGCCTTAGCGTCCGGTCCGGTAGACAGCGAGGATGACCCGCATGTTTGGATGACTCCGTACGGAGCATTATCTATGGCCCAACGCATAGAAAAAGCCTTGTCCAAAGCAGATCCGGCGCATAAGAATTACTACAAGCAAAATTTGCGTCAATTTGAAAAACAAATCCAACAATTACACGCCGATTTTCTGGCCGGACTGAGCCAATGTAAAAGCCGCGACTTGGTGCATGTGGGGCACTTGGCTTTTGGCAATTTGGCCGATACCTATCAACTCAATCTAAAAGCCTTAAGCGGTACCAGTCATCAAGGGGAACACTCGGTGTTTAAATTAACCGGTCTGGTGCGCTTTGTGCGTAAAAATCAGTTGCACGCGGTATTTACCGAAGAAATGGTTTCTCCGCAACTGGCACGTACAGTAGCCGAAGAAACGCACGTGCAGATTTTGCCTTTATATACGATAGAAGACGTCAGCAAAGAAGACTTTGAAAAAGGCGTCAGCTACGAAACGTATATGCGCCGTAATCTGAAAAACTTGCAAGAGGGATTACAATGCCAAGCGTAATTCATGCCCGCGGCTTGCGTTTCAAATATAATCAAACATGGGTGTTGGAAAGGGTTTCTTTCCGCGTGCAAGCAGGCGATTATGTAGGTGTAATCGGCCCCAACGGCGGCGGGAAAACCACTTTACTGAAACTGATTTTAGGCTTGGAAAAAGGTGAAGGGGTCATTAAACTCTTTGGCACGCCGCAGGACCGATTTTCGGATTGGAAAAAGATAGGTTATTTAGCACAAAAAAGTCCTGTTTCGCAGGCACGTTTTCCTATTTCTGTCGAAGAAGTAGTGCTTATGGGGTTGTGTTACGATACAACCCACAAAGAAGCCACAGCAGAAAATTTACAAGCCGTTCATCAAGCCTTGCAACTGACCCACGCGCAAGATTTAGCTCACCGAATTTTTTCGAATTTATCTATCGGTCAACAACAACGGGTACTGCTGGCGCGGGCGCTGGTAAGCCGGCCGGAACTGCTGATTTTGGACGAACCTTCCACCGCTTTAGATGCCGGTAGCCGTGAGATGTTTTTTGCGCTGCTGGGAGAATTAAATAAAAAACACGGCGTGACGATTTTGCTCATCACGCACGATACCGGCGAGGTCGGCAAATATATTTCTAAGTTTATGTATATCGACCGGGAACTAGTGTTCTTTGGCGATAAAGAGCAGTTTTGCCACTCTCAAAAAGTAGCCGAAAAATTAGGTCCTTTTGCCCAACACATGATGGATCATTTGCACGATGATCACGGGGCTTGCCCGCTGGGGATGCATTGTGTGCACGGCCATGATTTACAGCATTGCACAGGAGCACATCATGATTAGCGAATTTTTAAGTTATGGTTTTGTGCAACGAGGACTGGTAGCCGGGTCCTTGGTGGCGCTAGTGTGCGCACTACTGGGAGTATTTTTAGTGCTCAAGCGTTTGTCTTTGATCGGGGACGGGCTTAGCCACGTGTGTTTGACCGGGGTGGCACTGGGGTTGCTCACAAACACTAGTCCGTTATATATGTCGATGCCGGTGGTATTGTTAGCTTCGTTGGGTATTTTGCAAATTATGGAAAAAATCAAAGTTTACGGAGATGCGGCTATCGGTATTGTGAGTGCGGCGGGACTGGCTGTCGGAATTTTGCTGACGGCGCTGGCCGGTGGATTTAATGCAGATTTATTCGGCTTTCTATTTGGCAGTATTTTAACGGTAGCACGTACCGAGGTGTTTGCGTGCGCATTATTATTCGTGGCTTTAGTTGGATTTTTGTTGTTTTTTTATCGTGATTTATTAGCGGCCAGTTTTGATGAGGCATTTGCCCGCACCCGCGGCGTAGCTGTTAAACGTTTGCAAACGGGGCTTATTTTGTTCACGTCGCTGGCTATTGTGCTGGCCCTAAAAGTGGTAGGAATTTTCTTAGTGTCTGCACTGATTGTGTTGCCGCCGGTAACGGCGCTGTTGCTGGCCCGCACCTTTAAGCAGGTATTATGTATCGCGTGTATGGCAGGACTGGTCAGTGTGTGGGGGGGTGTATATTTATCTTTCTTGTTTAATATCCCCTCGGGTGCAACGATTATTTTACTCAATGTAGGTTTCTTGTTGCTAGCCTACGGGTGGAGTAAACTACGGAGCACTTATGCCCGCTAAGAAAGATGTTTTGCCTTTGATTAAGGCACTCAAAAAATTATACCCCGAGCACATTATTCCGCTACATCATAAAAGCGCTTGGGAGCTGTTGTGCGCAGTCATTTTATCGGCACAATGTACCGATGCCCGCGTTAATACCATTACCCCGCATTTATTTAGAAAATACCCTACCGTATACGATTTAGCCAAAGCCAAATTGCCCGACGTGGAGAAAATCATCCATTCCGCCGGGTTTTATCATAGTAAAGCACTGTCGCTAATAGAAATGTCCAAGCGTATTTGCGAGATATATGGCGGAGAAGTACCTCAAAATATGGATGATTTGCTGACCCTGCGCGGTGTGGCGCGCAAAACCGCCAATGTCATGCTGGGGGATTATTTCAAAAAGCCTGCCGGCATTGTAGTGGATACGCACGTCAAACGCCTGGCGTTTCGGCTAGGGCTGACGCGGCAAACCGACCCCGTGAAAATTGAGCAAGATTTAACAAAAATTGTTCCCTATAAGTACTGGGGATGGATTGCCATTGCACTTATTTTACACGGGCGCAGTATTTGCCCGGCCCGCAAACCTAATTGCGCCGCGTGCCCGCTTTCTAAATTTTGTCCGAAACACGGCGTGAAATAAGTCAATTCGTTTCCATTAAAAAACGCGGAGCTTTGCGGCTCCGCGTTTTTGTGTAGATCCATATTTTATTTTCCAAGTAGTGCTAGTAGTACACCTGCCGCTACCGCGCTGCCGATTACACCGGCCACGTTGGGGCCCATGGCGTGCATCAAGAGGTAGTTGTTTTTGTCATATTCCAAACCGACTTTATTGGACACACGCGCGGCCATCGGTACGGCCGACACGCCGGCCGAGCCAATGAGCGGATTGATTTTGGTTTTGCTAAATACATTCATCAGTTTGGCCAGTAATACGCCGGATGCAGTCGCTACGGAGAAAGCAATAATGCCCAACACCAAAATACCTAGTGTTTCAGTCACCAAAAAATGGTCATATTGCAATTTGGAGCCCACCGATAAACCGAGCAAAATCGTGACGATATTGCAAAATTCGTTTTGCAAGGTCTTAGACAAACGTTCCGCTACGCCGGATTCTTTAACTAAATTGCCGAAGGTCAGCGCGCCAATTAACGGAGCGGCAGATGGCAGTAAGAACGCACATAAAAGCAAGATAGCCAGCGGGAATAAAATCTTTTCCCGTTTGCTAACGGTGCGTAGTTGCGTCATGCGGATTTTGCGTTCTGCGTCAGTAGTGAGTAGGCGCATAATAGGCGGCTGAATAACCGGAACAAGCGCCATATACGAATAAGCAGCTACTGCAATAGAGCCCAGTAATTGCGGCGCCAGACGCGAGGTTAAATAAATAGAGGTCGGACCGTCTGCCCCGCCGATAATACCAATAGAGGCCGCTTCTTTGAGGCCAAAGGCAAAGAGCTGTTTGTCGCCGATATAAATATAGGACAGACCAATTGCCCCAATCAGCGTGGCAAAAATACCGAACTGCGCCGCTCCGCCTAACAAGGCCATTTTCGGGTTAGCAATTAACGGACCAAAATCTGTCATG
>JAZNEO010000061.1:0-14783 GCA_045588685.1 Candidatus Avelusimicrobium sp.
AATACCACCAGCGGCAATAAAAGAAGTCTTCTGGCAATATAACGAATCATTTTATGGCTCCTTCTTCAAGGGCATACCTACTTTTTTGTTTTGCAAAAGGCAAACGATTACACGCACAACCATGTTCGTTTTTATCTACAGTCCACGAGCAGGGGCGCATACAAATATCCTTCTCAAAATAGCTGCAACGTGATGCAAACGGACAGGGACTTTTTTCAGCACCTGATATCGCCGCAGAGACCTCCAACACCTGACGATTTTTCTGTAACGCAGGATTGGGCACAGGCACCGCTGACAACAAGGCCTCTGTATAGGGATGTTGCGGATTGCTAAATAGTTCTTCCGCAGGAGCACTCTCCACTAGGCGTCCCTGATACATAACCGCAATTCGGTCACATAAAAAACGTGCTACTGCAAAATCATGTGAAATAAACAACACGCTTAGTTTACGTCGTCGGCTGATGTCTTTAAGTAAATTGAGTATTTGTGCCTGCACAGACACGTCTAAAGCAGACACCGGTTCATCGGCCACCAAAATGCGCGGCTCCAAAGCCAGTGCCCGCGCGATAGCTACCCGTTGCCGCTGTCCGCCGGAAAACTCATGTGGATAACGCGGCGCCATTTCCGCAGACAATCCTACAGACAAAAGCAATTCTTCCAATTTCTCTTTCCGTTCTTGCCGATTAGGATATAAGTGATGAATATCCCACGGTTCACTAATAATCTGAGCTACATTCATACGCGGATCTAAACTGGAATAAGGATCTTGAAAGATGACTTGTAAAGAACGCCGCAAATTCTTAAAGTCGGATTTGCTTAAGGTCTTCAGTTCCTGTCCATTTATTTTGACCGAACCGGCTTGATAAGATTCCAAGCCCAATATAATCTTGGCTAAAGTTGTTTTACCGCAACCGGATTCCCCCACCAAGCCTAAGATTTCCTGTTCTCCAACCGATACACTTACTCCGTGCAGCACGGTGTTTTCTTCCGCCTTTCCACCTAACCATCCCCCGCGGCGATATGTTTTGACCACTTGTTTTACTTCGATAGGTAGCGTCATAATTCCTCCGCCCGCCAACACCGCACTTGGTGATTTTGCACCGAGTCTAAGGAAGGCAATTCTTGGCGACATTTTTCTGTTACATATGGACAGCGCGGGGCAAATGGACATCCTTGTTTTGGAAAACCGGGGGCAGGAGGATATCCTTCTATTGCGGGTAAATGATCCATTTTATGGGTTAGACTAACCAAGGACCCTAATAAACCTTTTGTGTACGGATGTAAGGGCTTTGAAAACAACTCCTGTACGGAGGCTTTTTCTACACAATATCCACTATACAACACCAGCACTTCATCGGCAATATCCGCCACCAGTGCCAGATTATGGGTAATAAATACCGCAGACATTCCGCTTTGCCGTTGTAGTTGTTTAATAAGTTTCAAAATTTGTGCCTGAATAGTTACATCTAAAGCCGTGGTCGGCTCATCGGCAATTAACACTTCGGGATGCAAACACAAGGCCATGGCAATCATGATTCGCTGCCGCTGTCCGCCGGAAAACTGGAAAGGATATTGGTTCAAACGCTCTTTAGCTTGTGCAATGCCCACTTTTTTAAGTAGCCGCACCGCCATAGCACGTGCCTTCAACAGGCTAACAGGCCGGTGAGCTAGGATAGTTTCAGTTAACTGTTTGCCAATGGTACGGATGGGATTTAAACTAGTCATGGGATCTTGGAATACCATGGCTATTTTATGACCCCGCAAATGACGAAGTTCCTCATTAGGTAGTGTGCAAATATTTTTTCCTTGGTATAGGATTTGACCGCCAGTAATGTGAACGCCGGGAGGCAATAATCTCAGTAAAGATAAGGCATGCAAAGTCTTTCCGCAACCGGACTCCCCTACTACCGCCAAGACTTGACCTTTTTTCAATTGGTAGGACAAGCCTCGCACCACCGGCATGGAGTGGTCGCCTTGTCCTATGGATACTTGTAGATTTTCTACGCTTAATACGGTATCTTCCTGCACAGCCATGTCTATATTATAGCAGTTTACGGCTAGGCAAATGGACACAGGATCAGTAGGAGATATCGCTTTAACAAGGCTCGGTATCTTAACGATTTGAATTGTAGTTAAAATAGGCTGGCAGTTGTGGTCTGTAGGGTATAGTCAAATGTAGGATTATTGTTTTTTAATCCAGCGCCAGAAATTGTCTTCAAAATTGGCCGCATTGTTATAGTGATACGCACGGCCCATCGCCTTTTCTACGGAATAAGGCTGATAGACAGGTTTCCCGTCAGGACCACGCATAGGAAATCCGGTATTGGGGTCACGCACTTGTTCCCCTTGGGCAATCAAACGCGTAAATTGCTCAAACTGCATACGATTAGAAGGAGAAGATCCCCCTGCCGGATTTAATAAAAAGCGCACCATCGCATACGCTTGGAAATACCAATCTTGTGTTTTGCCTTGACTCTCCATGTACTCCAAAGAACCTTCTTGCATAAACTGATCAAAAGGCATTAAATACACTGGTTTTCCTTTCTTAGCACCAAAAATGCCACTCCCCAGCCGGGAATTAGAAGGAGAACCAAACATAGAAGAAGTCGCAAATGGATTGACCTGAGTTTGCCCCGAACGCTGGATATTGAGCGTTTTTAAATCATGGTTCCACGGTCCACCTCTTAACCCATTATACGCTTGGTCTTCCATATAAACCGCTAATCCTTCATCCAGCCAGGTAGGGGTCATCAACTTTCCGATTTTGTGTTGATCAAAAAATTTCTGTGTAAAAATATGTACCAACTCATGCGTAAATACTTCTTTGAGTTCTTGTTGTTTGCCAGGTTCGTCATATACCACAATTTCACCACGCGTCGGATAAGCCAAGGCCCGTGTCCACGCTTTGGCATTAGGTTCATGTTGTAAATAACTATTATGATCTTGATAAACAAATACCCGCACTTTGTCAGACATCATCCACGGGATATTACGGCGCAACGTAGCATAGGCCGATTCGAATATCATGCCCATATTGGAAGAGCCAATTCCGCCCTCGCGTTTTTGGGTATAAATCACAAAATTGGTGCTGTTATTTTTAATCCATTCCACCCCCGGACGATATTCATTGGGATCATAGGGTCGGCGAGTAGTCGTAGTTGGCGTGGGTGGTACTTCTTGTGCAGAAGCGGCAGCAGACGGTGGAATAAACCGGCCAGAAGAAGACTCTTGCTTAGCTTGACGCAACATACGGGCGGCATAATCCAACTCTTCCTGCGCTACAGCTTCCGACTCTTCTTCTCCAGAAACCGTGGGCACTGCAGGCGTATCAGCAACAGGAGCGGCTACAGATGTAACTGGTACTCCTGTTTTTTCCCCTTCTGCCAAAGCATTATTCTGTTCAATATCTTTTTCCACGGCTGTAGGCGCTGGAGCTGGAGCAGGAGTTGTTACCTTGGCTGGCCGGGAAGCCGGCTTTGCCACAGGTTGAACTTGCGTTTTTACAACCGTTCCTGAAGATAAGGGCATTTCTAAATAGGAACCAGTACTCTTCGATGGGGCGGGCTTGGCAGCCGTATTAGTACCAGTACTGGAAGAAGATTGCGAGGTCGCGGTGACAGGAGCAACCGCCTTTACGCTGGAAGCACCGGCTGAACGTTTTAATAAATCAATGCTGGAAGGAGGAGCCTCTACTGCATTACTAGCATCTACAGAAGCAGGGTAGGATTGCGCTTGCAATCCTGCCAGTCCGCTCAAGAAAACCAATCCCAATAACCACCCTGTCTTCTGCATGAGAATTACTCTATTCCGTTTGCTACATACTTAACCAACCAAGTGTGTGTGTCCATGTCGAAAACAAAAGATGCGGTAACCGTATAATCATCTCCACTGTCCGGATCGGCAATGTGGCATACATATTCCGATTGTGGCTGTTGCTCCTCTTTATCTACATACATAATAGGAGAAGAATGGCTTCCCGTCGTCGACAAATCATTTAGAAAAGCCTCATCGTTTTTAGAAGCCCACAAAGCGTTTACTTCCGCCATACACGATTCTATCAACATCTCGGCAGTTACCACCCGGCGCGTTTTGCGAGCTGATGATGTACGAGACAAACTGGCCCGTAACAACATCGTAGCCATACCGGCCAAGATCATCGTAATCAATAAAACTTGCATTAAAGCAGCCCCTCGTTTATTCTTAATCATAACTCCTCCTTAAAAGCCCATCGGGGCAGAAAATGTTTCATTAATTACATCATTAATGATAGGAGTACTATCCAGTTCCGTAATCAACCGTACGGTTAACAAATTAGGAGAATCTGATCGGCTAAAATTATCGCGCATAAACAACGGTACTGGATAATTAGGAGTGGTAGTACCCTGCGGAATATATTTCACATTACTCAATACCAAATTGGATGATATCATGGCTGAGCTAGGGCAAGAGTAAGTATCTGCCTGCACGCGGTAAATAGCTCCCCCACGATAAGCTGCGGAAGGTACAATATTGTTGTTATTATTCCCCCGCACAAAGCAGTAGGTAATTTTTTTGGCTCCCGGGGAACGCGGATCCATGGCCACCGGAGTTTCTCCGTCGGCTTGCACATTTTGTCCAATTTCTAATACTTTGACAGGAGAAGAATCGCCAGCCGTTATAATCCCCGACGCATTTACCACCGTGGCAGAAGCCAAGTCCTTGCGTAAGGTACGCATAAAAGAGGCTAAGTTATTGCGCAGCAATATCTTACTGCGGCCTATGCCCCCTTCCCGCGCTGCAGAACGGGTTAGAGAAGCCAGCGCAACCCCAATCAGCCCCACAATCATAACCGCCAACAATACTTCTGTCAGTGTGAAACCGTGACGCCTTTTGATTGAAAAAGAATTAAGATATTTTTTCATAGTTTAAACCCATTACACTGTATGTCAAATTCAATGGAATAAGGAGACCGAACCGGATAGTACAACGTTCCCGATCCTAAATCTAAAAAATGCAACTTTTCCTTCGGCATATTCTCTTCAGGTACTTGTGTTACCGTATAACGAAAATAAGAACTATTTCTGTTACAAATAGGAGGTAACAAGCAAGCGATGTCATGCGATGATTCACCTCCCAACGGATTATAATCGCCACACAACCCCCCCTTCACATCATCCGGAAGATTCCCGTACGCATAATCAGTCGGGTACACATATACTTGTAATTTATCCATTGCCCGCTCTACCGCCAAAGCCATCTCTTCCCGAATATCCGGCTGTGTACTACGCCGAGAAGTAGACAACAGCACGCCAAAGGTACCCGTTGCAATCAGCGCAAGCAACAACAAAGCAATCAATCCTTCCAACAGGGTTACACCTTTTTTATTTTGTAAAAAATGTCTTTTCATATGTCTCTTATTCCTCTTCAGTATCGTGTACTTCCATGCTGTCTTTTGAAATATACATCTTATACGGGCTCATATATTTGGCACCCACCTGTTTGGCATACGTACTGCTATCGCTGGCGGCCGTAGCACTAACAGAAAGCGTTTGACCCGATAGCTGACAGGAGGATTCGCTAGTATCATTAGAACTGCAAATATAGAATCGATACGGTAACCCCGCAAAATCTTTCCAATCTAAAAATCCGCACGCAAACAATTGGCTTGCATCTTCAACCGACACGGAAGCTCCAGGCACCCCAGATGCCGCTGGGTTAATACACGCATCCTCGCTCCAAGCTGCAGCAGAACCGACATCAAAGGACGTATTTGGAAAATTACCGCCACGGCTGTATTCATAATACGAACGACGAGCCTCAGCCACTTTGCGCAAAGCCGCTTTCGCCCGTGCATTTTTAACATCAAACCGCACGGAACGGATAGCCGGCATAGCAAAACTAATTACCAAAGCGATCACCAACACCACAAACAGGATTTCCATCAATGTGAAACCCTTATCGCACAGATAAATAGTATTTTTTTTCATACACTTTTCCTCAATGTTGTTCTAACCCATTATAGCCGGGGTGTGCATAGTATTTATACGTCTTATACTGACTTGGCAACGGGGCACTTTCGTTGACTTGTACTACTGCCAAATAGGGATCCGGACACATTCCATCCTTGCAAACATAGTATGTAAAATATCGATCTGTCCAACCGGAATTTTCTAAATAACCACAATCAATCAGTGTAGTAGCATCCACTGTGGCACCCACGCGGGAACGATACCCGCAACCGGTTTTTACATGATTTCCAAGCGGCGTATCGCTAAAAGACAAAGAAGGATAATCTACTTTGGCTCTATGCACGGCAAAGGCCAACGCATCAGCTTTAGCTTTAGCCTGCGTCCAACGAGTTTCCGCAGCACTATTGCGCAGCTGAATGGTTACAAATACAGCCAAAATACCCACAATAGTAGCGGCTACCAGCAATTCAACCAATGTAAAACCCTTATTGTTGCGCATAACATCTCCTCTATTAATTATGGTGCAAAATCCCGGATTTGTCAACCCATGCACAACGATAAGCAGTATTTGCATTCGCCCCTGTCATACAGGCTACGGCTTCTCCGGTGTTACAAGAACAATTAGCCGCCCCAGTCGTGCTGATAGCAAAACTATATCCCAAATAGCGCCCGAAATCATCAATAGGAAATGAGTTCAAATAATTATTAAACACCAACCATGAAATGACCGTGGACCCAGTCATTTCTCCATCACTACCAACCGTCAAGTAGGCTCCTGTTCCAACGTAAAATACAGCTTCCCGCTTTACGGCATCAGAAGTTAAATCAACCCACGGGAAATCTTCCCGCAACATATTGACACCATTTCCCAGTTCCATTAACACGCCGCTAGCCGTTAAATACCGGTTTTTATCTTGGCTTTTTCGGTAATTCGGAATGGCAAAAAGCACAACTATTGCCCCAATTAACACGACAGTTAACACTTCAATCAGCGTAAAACCTTTTCTTTTCTTTTGATTCTGCATAACTATCTCCCCTTTATTGACCACCGATCTGAGACAATTTGAAAATGGGTAAGAAAATAGAGGCTACCACGATACCAATCAGAGAGCCCACGCCTACAATCAGAATAGGATCGATTACCGCTGAAAACCGGGCAATAAATTGGTCCACATTATCGGAGTAAAACTTGGACAAGGTACCAATAATACTTGGTAATTTACCAGATTCTTCACCCATCATCATCATTTCTGTCATTAATCCCGGAAATACACCCGCTGCTCTAAATGAATCTGAAATAGAGCGGCCAGCCGCTACTTCCGTCTTGGCCATATGCAAAGCATTTTGAACAATCACATTTGTATTAAAAGATTCTTCCAATACCACAATAGTATTTAAAATAGTGACACCACTGCGCAAAAGGGTAGAAAGCGTGGTCAACATACGGGAATAGTAAATATTCCGCACAAACCCGCCAAAAATAGGCATAGTAATCATGAACGTATGCCAACGTTTTTTACCCTGCGGTGTCTTGATATAGAAACGGAAACCAAGCGCTATCATGACTAGCACCACGATAATCAAAATACCGTGGTTAATCAAGAAACTGGATACCGCCAGTACCGTCACTGTTAACATAGGCAAATCAATGTTGAAATCTTTAAAGATTTGCGCAAACGTCGGAACAATTCCCAAAATGAAGTAAATCAACACGCCCACAGAGGCCACACACAAAATGGCCGGATAGGTAATGGCAGTAATAATTTTACTTTTCATCGCCTCTTGCGTTTTGATATATTGGGAAATTTGATATAAAGTGTCTGCCAAATTTCCGCCTACTTCCCCGGCTTCCACCAACGACAACCAAATGTTGTTAAATGTTTTCGGATGTCGCGCCAAAGCAGTATGCAAAGAATTTCCGCCCACAATGTCTTTGGCCACCTGATTTAACACCATTCCCAGTTTTGGACTGGAAGAATATTCACTTAGCAGCGCAATGGCACGAGCCAACGGCACACCGCCCGCAATTAAGGTAGACAACTGTTCGGCAAAGAAGGCCAATACGTGCCCGGACACTTTTCCACCGACTTTTTTGGCGCCAGCTGTTTTGCCGAATAAAGAAGCCGCTCCTTCTTTAACTTCCAAAATAATAAAACCTTTGTTTTGCAAGGCGAAAATGACACGGTCCCGGCTTTCTGCATTGATGCTACCTTTGCGAGTTTTACCGGTACTGTCCTTCACCACGTAACTGTACTTTTGCATACGGCTTATTCCTCCGTAGTGATATTCAAAATCTCTTCTACTGTGGTCAGCCCTCGTACCACTTTGCGCCAACCGTTTCCGCGCAAGTTTAATGCACCACTTTCTTTTATTACTTTACGCATTTCAACCAAATCTTGCGTCTTGTAAATAATGTTGCGTAACTTTTCTGTTATACGGTACACTTCGTAAATAGCACGCCGGCCCAGATACCCCGTCCCGACGCATTTAGGACATCCTACTGCTTTGTAAAAAGTCCACGTATTTACTTCCGTCGGATTGAAATGCCCTTCATTAATAATCTTGGCAATTACTGATTGCTCGGGCTGATATTGCAATTTACAATGCGGGCATAATACACGCACCAAACGCTGTGCAGCTACCAGCTCCAGAGAACTCGACAGCAAGAACGGTTCCATTCCCATATCTATCAAACGAGGAATAGCACCCAATGCGTCGTTCGTGTGTAAGGTTGACAAAACTAAGTGTCCGGTCAATGCCGCCTTTAAGCAGGCTTCTGCCGTCTCATTATCACGGACCTCCCCTACCAGAATTACATCCGGGTCTTGACGCAAGAATGAACGTAATCCCGCGGCAAATGTTAATCCGATTTGCGGCTTTACCTGTACTTGGCTAATACCAGCCAGTTTATATTCCACCGGGTCTTCCAACGTCATAAAATTCAGTTCCGGCGTACGAATAGTAGTCAATACCGCATTTAGGGTAGTAGATTTACCCGAACCGGTAGGACCGGTCAAGAAAATAAGTCCATGGGGCAAATTAGAGGCTTCCAAGAAGGCTTTTTTCTGCTCCGGTTCGAAACCCAATCGGTCTACGTTCATTTCGCTCGTACCGCGGTCTAAAATACGAAGCACGAGTTTTTCCCCATACACCGCCGGACACACAGAGACACGAACCTCGATCGTACGGTTTTGAAATCTTAGTCCAAAACTGCCGTCTTGAGGTAAACGTTTCTCCGCAATATCCAGTTTAGATAGAATTTTAATACGAGAAATAATAGCTGCTACGGAATCTTTCGTAGGCGGCGTACGTTCGTACAGAGAACCGTCAATACGGAAACGCAAACTGACCCGTTCATCAAACAGCTCTAGGTGAATATCAGACGCGCGCTCTGTGATGGCTTGTTTAAGCATCGCGTTTACTAATTTAATATACTGAGAAGAATTAGCTGAATCTTTATCTAGATCCAAGTATCCGGCATCTATTTGCACATCTTCGTCAGAGGCCGTAGAGGCAGTACCCCCTTCGGATTCATTGACCACTTCTTCTAATAAATTTTTATGTCCGTAAAAAGAGTCGATGACTGCTAAAATCTGGCTTTTACTGGCAATAAAGGGCTGTACTTCTTTTCCCGCCATCATGCGGATATTGTCTACCAAGAACAAGTTAGAAGGATCAAAAAAAGCAGCTGCCAACTCATTATCTTCAATAAATAAAGGAACCACTAAATTTTCCCGGGCGAACTTTTCAGGAATCAATTTCTGCAAATCTTGATCTCGCTCCGGGATTAAAATACCATTTTCTTTACTTGCATAGGGAAGAGAAAAATGTTTTGCCAGCGCAGCAGTCACTTGTTCCTCTGTAGCAAATCCAAAACGAATAATTGCTTCTTGTACGGTCGTATTATTCTGTTTGGCATACAACTGGGAACGTTTGAGTTGTTCGGCGTCAATCAATCCTTGTCCAATTAAAATATCACTTAATTCATTTGCCATTTTTTCTTCCCTTTATCAAAAAATCACCCTACTTATGGTAACCGCTTGCCCCCGTTGCAAGCAACAGAGGGCAAGCGAATGAAATAGACCGATTACCCGCTTATTCAGCCAAGATAGTCGGAGTAATGAAGATGACCAAATCAGTAGTGCTCTTAGAAGTACTGCGACTGGTGAACAACCAACCTAATATGGGGATATCACCAAGCAAGGGCACTTTGCGGGTTTGATCCGTTTCACGGGATGTTAACAACCCACCGATTACTACCGTCTGACCATTCTTTACACGCACCAACGTAGAAGCAGCGCGGGTAGTCGTATCCTTCGTTCCGTCAAATCCAGAACTGACCAAATCTGAATAAGAAGGTTGTACATACAAGGTTACATAGCCTTCGCGGTTTACTTGCGGTGTAACTTGTAAAGTTAAACCTACCCGTTTTCTTTCGGCGGAAGAAGTGGTCGCCACATCGGATTGATAACCACCCGTTGTGGTAAAACCAACCGTTGCATCAGTAGAAGTGGTAATGGTAGCTGTTTTATTGTTCAACGTTACCACTTTCGGTTTTCCTAAGTATTTAGCTTCCCCGCGGGTAAGTAATGTTCTTAACACAATTTGGAAGGCGGAGAAATCTAACACACCGCCGTTACTATCACTCCCCGTAGAAGAAGATGAACTGCTGCTAGAAGAACTACTGGAAGACGAGTCGCTTGAAAGCGGGAAAATCCAGTCCCATCCATGCATTTTGACCAAATTACCTTGGTCATCTTTCATTTTACCACGCATATAGTTAGCATCGATATTGCGTTTGGGGCCTTTGAAAGATACCAAAGTACCATCGGAACCACCGTATTCAAAACCCAAGGTCAAACCGCTGGTTTTGCTTACTTCTACAATTTGCGCTTCAATCAAAATTTGGGGCGGTTTAATATCCAATTCAGCCAAAATATTTTCCACTTGCGGGAATACTTCGGCCACATCCGTAATGATTAATTTATTGGTACGGGCATCAATAGCAATACGTCCCACCGGAGAAAGCATACTCTTGACGATACCAATAATCTCAGCAGAACCGGTATAAGCATCCCCTCCTTGTGAACTTCCTCCAGCAGACATTCCGCCTCCCTCACCTGAAGAAGAAGATCCATAAATGCTTGAGCTGGACACATTCTGCGGCATAATGTTAGACAATTCGCTAGATGGAGAACCGATAGATTGTAAAGAAATATAGCTCAGAGTATAAATCTTGGTAATCGTATCCGGGGCATCACTGGAACGTTTGGTAACTACATAGCTATCACTTTTTCCAATACGTTGGTAGGTTAACCCATGCACACGCAACAAGGTATCCAATGCTTCGCGCACCGTTACTTTTGTCAACGAAGCTGTTACTTTTTTATTAGCGAACTCTTCGCTCATGATAAAGTTAATCTGGGCCTGGGTGGTAATACTATTAAGAAAGGCTGAAATAGGTACATTAGACACCCGAATGGAGACCTTACGGTCTAACGGAGAGCCGACTTCGGCTTCTTTGTACAAGTCCGATTCTCCGGATAACTTTACCGTTTCCTCAGCGGATACAGCGGTGGTAGCTTCATCGGCAGCGGTTTGTGCTGCAATGCTAACCGGATATATACCGGCTGCAAACAATAAAGCTAAAAGAACTCCTAAGCGATTTTTCATCTATCCTCCTATAATTTTTTACAAATAATTTTACTTCAACTGCACTTTCTTAGTAAATTTTTGTCCTTTATACAGGAACACAACTCCTTCAGGCTGTACGCTGACAATCTTAGCACCTAACACCGTACCGCCCACTGTGTACACTTTATTACCAATAAAAACTTCTTGTCCGATAATACCATTGATTCGGATCTTCCCGCGAATTTCCTTAGAAGGATCTCTCAATCGTTCCAATTCCAATTGACGCAATCTCTCTAATTCCGCTAAGCGTCGTTTCTCGGCTTCCAACTTACGCTGTTTTTCCATTTCGATAGCACGCAAGCGATCTGCTTCGCGACGTTTAATAGTGGCAATATCCGAAGGAGAGAGCGTTGGATCTCTGTCTGTCGACGGGGCATACGTCACTTTCACGGCCTTTTTGGCAGGCGCAGCTGCGGTGGTTTCACGCGCAGGCACAAAATCTTCTTTTGCAGTTTCCGGTGCTACGACTTCTGCTTCTTGCGCAACTGGCGCTTCTTCCTTTGGCGCAACCACTTCTGCCGCTGCCGGAGCCTCAGCAGCTGGAACTTCTGCAGTCGGGGCCTCTGCTTTCAGTTTTTCAGCAAGAGTTGCCTGTGCTGTTTTGGGCGACCGTGGACGAGCTGCTTTTTTAGCCGGCGATTTTTTAGGTGCCGCAACCGGAGCCGGAACAGGGGCAGGAACTTCCTCAACTGCTACGGGCTCTTCTACCGGCAGAGGGGCAACTGTCTCTTCGCTGGGTAAATTCAAATCAGGTACCGCTGGGGCAAAATCAGCCGCCCAGCTTATAACCGCTCCACTCAAACAAAGACTTAAAATCACATAAAATCGGCGGTATCTCATTTTTTACCCTCCGCTTTTTTAGCCTCTTCTTTAAACATAGTCTTAGCAATTTTTTCCTTTGGGAAAATGGTATTGATTTGTATTTTAATGTTATTAGAACCCAACGAATTTTCTTGCTTGTCAATGAAAAATTCAGAGATGCGTAACATTTCATCTTTATTTTCAATGCTGGCTAACAATTTACCAAAATCATGATATGAAGTCTCAAAGCTTACCGGCAAGGACACCACAGTATAACCGTTGTTACTGGTATTTTCCAATTGGGAAGAACCAATGGACGGCTGAATAGTAGATCCCTTAAAAATAGCCACCACTTGGCGCAACAACCAATCGTTTTTCGTTTCCAAATCCGGGAAGCGAGGTTCTAACTCCAACAATTTTTTCTTGTTTGTCAAATAAGCTTGTTCATTATTTTGTTGGGCATGGACCGCTTCAATTTGTCCGGCAATTCCGTCCTGTTGATTGTGTAACATTGTATTGACATAACGATAGGCAAAAATTAGCACAATAATCACGATCAGCTGCTTGAGGAATAATTTGTAATTTCCTTCCTCTAATACCAGCTTAATATCTTTTAACCCTTTTTTAACAGAGTCCAGTAGTTTTACTGATTTTTTACCCTTTTTCATCTGGAAGCTCCTTTTTTATCACAGGTAAATATATAGGAGGTTTCTTTTTTAGCGGGTTCAACTTGTTTCCCGGTCGGTTTATTCCCCGCCAATGCCAAATCACGATACTTGATCTCTCCCTGCGTTCCGCAGATATCTTTAATGGAAGATTTCTGCATCAAACGATCATAAAATTGTTTTCCTACCGTTAAATCTTGTTCCGAATTTCCGGTTTGGATACCTCCTTCTATGACAAGAGAACGCCCATCCCCCTTTTTGGACGGGAACTCTTCTTTATAAGTCAATTTGGTAATCCATACTGCATTAGGAATAGAAGAGACGACATCAGACAAAATCGGCGTTAAATACTTCTGAGGAAGCACGCCTTCCAAATTGGAATTTTGTGTCTTAATGCGAGACAAATTGCTTTGAATTTGTTGCGCCGTTAATCCTTGGAAATCCGCAATGGCTACTTTATTCTGTTTTTTCAAGGCAGCCAATTTCGTGTTGTCAGAGTGTACTCCCCACCAAGTTTTAACAAGCAAGCCAAACAAAACCAACACCACGACCACCGTAATTTTCCAAAAAGTCAAGGACGCGCTGAATTCATAGTCACTCAGACGATTGCGTTTGATGAAATCCAAATCAGGCTCTTTGGAGTAGTAAAACTTGGTGCTGGCTCCAATCGCCGCTACTTCTCCGGCAGATTTTGTTTCTACGCCATACACTTCGCTTAAATTCCACCGTCGAACTGGTTTTTTGGAATCCGCTTCCAGCAGAGCCACCCAGTTATCAATATCCGTTCCCATGATAACAGCTTCTTCAAAGGGATCTCTTTCCAGTTGCTTACTAATAAATTCTGTGCAGTTAGTAATTTCAAAGCGGCGCCGCTCTACCGGTGACATTCCCCCTATTTCCACTTCACGGAACAGGACAGGCGCATGTTGGTTGGTAAAGACAAAACTGGCCATATCGGTACCAAAAAACGAGTAAATACGTCCCGAATCATCCACCGCTTCCTTATCATTTTCGGCAAAAGCACGACTCAGTGATAAAGGAGCCGGTTCTATAGCAATAGGATCCAGTCCCACACTGCGCAAACCTTTCTCCAATTTCTCAATCGTAGATTTCGGAGTCATTGTAAAAATAACCCCTAAACGTTTTTGTTTGCTCGCGGCGGTTTCCAACTCGTATACATGGTAAGAATATAAGGTTTTTTCAAATGGGAAATGAATATACTTGCGTGCCTGCAAAGGAATTGCTTCTTTCCAATGTTTCCGTTCAATCACAGCAGGAATCACAAAGTGTCGCAACAAAGCAAAAGAAGCTGATAATGAAACCACTACTTTTGTGTTATTCCATCGTTTTTTGGCAGCCACTTTAGTCAGTGGTTCTAACCAATTTTTTTCAGCAAAGAATCCGTCATTAAGTTCCAACGGTTTCAATTTGCTGCGGTCTACTTCCGGTATAGGAATACGCAACAACGACTCCAGCACAGCCCCTCCTTCTTTCTGAGCGGTCTGTGCCAGATACATCTCATCCAAGCCTATATACAATCCCAAGGCTTCGGGATGAGCTTTCATATTTTTCCCTATCAGCATTTCTGCAAAATTCATAAGCAAAATCCTTACTTAGTTGCCATATTCATCATACGGCATATCGTATGGGTTAGCGACCCCTTGAGCAGGAACAT